>DASSSG010000421.1:0-4436 GCA_035708545.1 Bryobacteraceae bacterium
AGACCGCTCCACCTGAAAGTGACGGACCTGAAGACCTTCATCGTGAATCGCGGCGGCACGAATCAGCCAAATTACGTGTTCGTGAAGGTATATACCGGCCAGGGGATCACCGGTCTCGGCGAAGGTTCGGTAACAAGCAAAGAAGCGACGGTGGCCGCCGCAATCGAAGAGCACAGGCGATATCTCGTCGGCCGCGATCCCACCGATATCGAAATGCATTGGCAGGCGATGTACCGGTGGCCGAGGTGGCGTGGAGGACCGATCCTGAACTCGGCGATCAGCGCCGTCGAAATTGCGCTGTGGGATATTCTCGGCCAGGCGCTGGGGCAGCCGATCTGGCGGCTGCTCGGTGGGCGGGCGCGCGAACGGGTGCAGATGTACGTGCATGCGGGCGGGAGCACGCCGCAGGAGTACGCGAAGAGCTGGCTGCAGGCGAAGCAGGAGGGGTGGACCAGCTGCAAGGCGGGGTTCATTACCACGCAGGGCGACGTCATCGACCCGGTGCGCTCGGTCCGGGAGGGCATCGCGAATCTCAGGGCGACGCGCGAAGCCGTCGGTGAGGACTTTCGTATCTGCATCGATCTGCACGGCAAAGCAACGCCGACCATGGCCATCGAGTTCTGCGCGCGCGCGGAGGAGTACCGGCCATTTTTCGTCGAGGAAGCCACGCAGATCGAAGATTTGGACGAACTGGCCCGCTTGCGGAGCAGCACGCGCGTGCCGCTCGCGACGGGCGAACGGCTCTTCACCAAGTACGGCTTCAACCAGATCTGCCAGCGGCACCTGGTCGACTATGTGCAGCCGGACGTCGTGCACTGCGGCGGGATCCTCGAAATGAAAAAGATCGCGAGCATAGCCGAGGCGTATCGAATCGAGCTGGCGCCGCACAACCCGCAGAGTGACGTGAGCACGCTCGCTTCTCTGCACGTGGACTTTTCGACCCCGAACTTCGCGATTCAGGAGATCACGCACCGCGGCAACGAACAGTATTGGAGCGACCTGTTTTACGGCGGCGCGATCCGCTACGAAAAAGGATACGCGCTGCCGCCGGACCGCCCTGGTCTGGGAGTAGATCTCGATGAGAAGGTCGCGGCAAAGCGGCCCTATCAGCCGCACACCCGGCAGCAGCTGCGGTTTCCGGATGGAGGAATCGCCGATCACTGAGGTGCGCGGCCACTGGCGCGTTTTGTAGCCTATACCTATGCGTCCGGTATGCCGGACTCGAGCCCGCGCGGGCGCTCTCCTTGTCCTGTGTTGCGCTTCTGCGGGGCTCGCGTTCACTCAGGCGCGGCAGCGAGTCTGGGCGCGCTATGAGCATGAGATGCAGGATCCGGTAGACGATCCGCCGGACGCGGGCCGCAAAGGCGAACTCACGCTCGGGCGGCTCCGCTACCGATCGCCGATGGATGGCCGAGGCTGGTATGCAAGGTGGGGCATCGACGCGAACAAAGGCGATCGGCTCTTTATCGGCATCCTGAGCCGGCTCACGCGCATTGACGTCCAGCCCATCGAAACGATTGTCGGTATTGATAGCGACGACATCTTCGACCTGCCATGGCTCATTGCTATTTCCGTCGGCGACTGGCAGATCTCGCGCAGCCAGGCCGAGCGCCTGCGGAAATACTTCGACCGCGGCGGGTTTCTCATGGTGGACGACTTTCACAACGAGCGCGAATGGGCCAACTTCATGAACGGCATGCGGCAGGTGTATCCCTCGGCCGAGGCGGTGGAACTGACGGATTCCGATGCGATCTTTCACGTGCTTTATGACATGAAGAATCGCGTGCGAGTGCCGGGTTCGAACGTGGTGCATGGGTCGGGCATCGAGCGCGGCGGCGCGATTCCGCACTGGCGCGCGCTGCTCGATTCGCGCGGCCGGGTGATGGTGGCGATCTCGTTCAACCAGGACGTCGGCGATGGATGGGAATTCGCCGACGACCCGAACTATCCCGAACGCTTCGCTTCCGAGGCAATTCGGATTGGAACAAACTACGTCCTGTATGCGATGACGCACTGACGCATCGCCCGCCGCATCGCCGGGTGTGACCTCGCGCGCGCGCCGCCGTATTCACGGCTATGCGGTGTTCTCGCCTCCTGCTTCTCGTGTGTTTCGCGGCCGGCGCGCAGGAGGACGCCGTCGATCGCGAGATCGCCGGTCGCATTCGCAGAGAAGCCTTTGATCGTTCGCAGGTGATGAACTACGCCTTCTACCTTGCGGACCTTTACGGTCCACGGCTTACCGGATCGGCGGGATTCCGCGAATCCGGACGCTGGGCAGCGGCAAGGCTGCGCGAGCTCGGCTTCGCGAACATTCAGCAACAGCCCCTGGACTGGGGCAGAGGCTGGGAGTGTAGCCGATTCGCGGTGCATTTACTGGCACCGCAATATGCTCCGTTGACCGGAGTTCCGCTCGCGTGGTCACCCGGAACTCGCGGCCGGAGAGCGGCACCGGCGGTGCTCGCGCGACTGCCGAATCTCAGTGGTCCGACTGCGCGCGAGAACCTCGCGGAGTTCCAGCGTCAATACTCGGGAAAGCTCAGGCGCCGAATCGTGCTTGCGGGCGCTGCGAGAATGCTCGAGCCCGAAACCGAGCCCGTCTTCCGGCGCCTTACAGACAAAGAACTGGCGGAGAGGGCGGCAGCGCCGGCACTCGCACCGGGGAAACCTGCGGCGATCGCTACGAACACTGATGGCACACGACTCGCGCTCGAGAGGGAGCTTCATTCCTGGTTGCGGCAAGAGGGGGTGATCATGCTCCTGACTTCATCAGGCGGCTCCGGCGGAACGATCTTCACGACCGGCTCGACGCGGTATCGCGATCCGAAGGTGCCATTGCCCGTCCCCATGGCCGTATTGGCGGTCGAGCACTACAACCGCCTCGTGCGGCTGGTCGAGCGGAACATACCGGTTCGCATTGAAGCCGAGCTGCAGGTTCGCTTCGCGCGGGACCCGAGCAACGCATTCAACCTCCTGGCCGACCTGCCCGGAAGCGAGAAGAAGGACGAGATCGTCCTGCTCGGAGCGCACCTTGACTCGTGGAATAACGCCACTGGAGCGACCGACAACGCCGCCGGGTGCGCCGTGCTGATGGACGTGATGCGCATCCTCAAAGCGCTGCATGTTCCGCTGCGGCGTACCGTCAGGATCGCGCTCTGGGGAGGGCACGAAGGTGCGGGACTCGGCTCGCGAACTTATGTGCGGGAACGAGTGGTTGACGGCACTGAGCACGCGAAACTGTCTGCCTGTTACAACCTCGATTACGGCCATGGCAGAATCCGCGGCATTTACCTCCAGGGAAACATCGCTGTCCGTCCGACTTTCGAAACGTGGCTGTCCGCCTTCGCCGATCTGGCTGCCTCCACGGTTTCACTGCAGAACGCCGGCGGCACGGATCACGTCGCCTTCGACGAGGCCGGCATACCAGCGTTCCAGTTTATTCAGGATCCGGTTTCGTACGGCTCGCGTACACACCACTCGAATATGGATTATTACGACTACCTGCTGCCCGACGACCTCAAACAGGCGGCTGCGGTGGTGGCGACCCTCGCGTTTCAGACGGCGATGCGGGCTGAGTTGCTGCCGCGAAAACCTGCCGTCAAAAGATAAACCGGTACCCCGGGTCGAGCACCTTCTCGACGGGATCGACCAGTAAGAGCAGCTCCCGGACCAGATACGGGTTCGTTCGGCTCTTCTTTACCGAATTACGGATTACTTCAAAGCCGTGCTCGATCCCCGCGGCTTCGTCGATGTCCACGTCCGCTGCAAGCTCTCCCGTCTTCGTGTGCCGCATGAACGTAACCTGCAGGTTCGCGTGCGGGTCGCGGCTCTTGAAGCTGTTCTCGAGCTGAAAACCTGCGAGCGGGCGGTGCAGCTCCTCGGGGACGGACCGGAACCGTTCCGATTTCTCGAGACATCTTTGCATCTCGGAATCGACGGTGCAGAAGCAACGGTCCTGCCGCAGCACGCGCGGGGTCTGGAGAAAACGGAAGCACTTGTCGGCGGATGCGTGCCCGGCTTTCCTGAATATGTTCAGCAGCGACGCCTTGCGCAGGGGCCCGAGCTGCGCGTATAACTCAGCGCCTTTTCGGCCGACGAGGTCCCGGTCTCCGGGTTCGACCTCCTGCATCTCGGCCGAGTTCAGCCAGGCGCGCAGCTTTGAATCGAGACCCTCGAACCCGGGTGCTGCGATATCCTTCACGCGCCGGGGATTCACAACGAGGCGGATCTGATTGTCGCTGCTGGTGGCGACCTTGCCTTCGAGAATCATCTGGAAGAAGGCATAAGGCCGGTAACGGTCCGTCTCGATGCGTACGGTGTACAGCGTGCCGGGTCCGCCACGGCATTCGAGATTGGTGATGATGAACTCTGTCTCAGCCGGTTTCTCGATACTAACGTCCATGGGCGACCCACCTGGCGAATCGCGAGCAGGTTCGAAA
>DASSSG010000422.1:0-9982 GCA_035708545.1 Bryobacteraceae bacterium
GGGCCATTCCGCTCGTCATCAGTCAGGGCAGCAGCGCGGCAAGCGTCGATGTGAGAGTCGTGCAGTAACAAAAACAAAGAGCCCGCAATGGGGAGAGTGATGAGAGCATCATTTGCAGGTTTGGTCGGCGTGCTGGCGCTCTCGGCACCAGCCGCGTTTGCACAGAAGTTCGAATTCGGCGGACTGGGAGGCGGCAGCTTCCATTTCACCAACAAAGACATCCGCGGCCTGCGGCGCAGCGCCAGTGCCGGCTTCAAGAACGGCTTCTCGGCCGGTTTCATCGTCGGCCATAACATGTACCAGCACGTCGGCGGCGAGTTTCGGTACACCTACCAGAGGCATAATCTGAAACTCGAGGGCTCAAACCTCACCACGGATTTTGGCGGCGAGTCGCACGCCATCCATTACGATTTCCTGGTACATGCGACAGCGCGCAACGCGCCGGTTCGCCCCTATGTCGCTGTCGGTGGCGGTGTAAAGCTGTTTCGCGGCACCGGCCGCGAAACCGCCGTGCAGCCGCTGGGTGACGTTGCCATTCTGACGAAGACGAACGAACTACTCGGCATGGTGTCGTTCGGCGCGGGCGTCAAAGTCGCGCTTGGCAGCAGAGCCTGGATACGCGTCGACGTGCATGACTATCTCTCGCCATTCCCGAAGGAAGTGATCACGCCCGTGCCTCCAGGCAGTGTGAGCGGCTGGCTGAACAATATCGTGCCGATGGCGGGCATCGGCGTCCGATTCTAGTCTGGGGTCTCGCGACCGCTCACTTACGGTCTCGGCTTAGAAACGACGCTTCCGAGCCGCGCGCGTTAGCAAGCGGTATCCGGGACTTTGACAACCGCTTCCTTACGGTCGCGGCTCAGAAACGACCGGTCCGAGCCGCGCGCGTTACAAGCGGGTATCCGAGACGGCAGCAGCGCAGCGTTCGTCGCATAAGCTTCGGTTTGCGGGCGGGGTTTGCCAGGCCCCGCTCTTAATCCTCGACGACGGCCTGAATCGTAATCGGCGCATTCCCCTCCAGCCGATTATTCACGAACAAATACGCCGGAATGCGCCGTGTTTTTGCGTGCTCTATCAGATCGCGCAGGGCTGCGCGCGTGCGCGGGCTCTCCTCCTGTACGCGATCGTACGGAGAGAATTTCTCGACCGCGCGCTGATACGGCCGGCCCACCCGCAGCAGGGCGCGCGCAACGATGAAGTCTGCCGTGAACGCCCCCGGAATCCGGATCTGTTCGTCGATCGGCGGCATGCGCGTCCAACCGTTGAACACGTGCGCAACGCGATGGCGGCGCAGCAGATCGAAATATTCGGAGCGCAGATACTCCTGATTGCGCACCTCTACCGCGTAGCGGAACTCGTTCCGCGGCAGAGCCGACAGAAAACGATCCAGCTCTTCGAAGAACTTCCGGGGCTCCGGGTAGCTCGCCCTGGAGAACGTCCCGAACTCGAATATGAGTACGGCGATGCGCCCGGCATATGGCCGCAAGGGCCGGAGGAAACAATCGTCGAGCATCGGGACGCTGAGAAACGCCGGGTTTTCCTCGCCCGCGCGCGGACCGAACCGGCGGTGCGTGGGAAATCGTTTTACAGTTATCTCCTCGGGCACTTTGAGGCCGAACTTCAGGTACTCCGGCGCGCCCCCAAACAGCTGGCGCCAGAACTCGTCTGACGGGAACTGGTAAAAGGAAAAATCGCCGCCTACGATGGGGAAAGTCTCTGCATACTCGGCGAGGCATCCCTGTTCGAACTTCTTCCGGGAGAACCGCCCGCGGCTGAGATAGCGGCCGGGTGTATAAATTTGGCCGATCCAACCCTCATACTTCCAGGAGCTGCCGCCAACGTAGATGCCGGAATCGGCCAGCTCGCGAAGACGGGCGGCGAGGCGTTCTCGATCGAATTCCGGCGGCGAATCGAACAGCGGCAGCAGGCCAGACATCTTTCTCCAGTTTCCAGCAGGATGCACACACCATGGCAGAGCTACCCGGCGAAAAAATTCACGCACTCCGCGAAGCGATCGCACGACTGCGATGCGCTGCGCACGATGTCGAAACGCTGCTGGCGGAGATCGATCCGTCGGCTAACACGACTGCGGTAATCGACCCGTCCGTCACGAATTTCATGCAGAAAGTCCTGCCGGAGGACGAAAAGCAGCGTCTTACAAAGATCCTGCCTCAGTTGGCAGAGCGGTATGATTCGAGCGGCGCGGCACGCGCCCGCAAACCGCCGCGGCGCCGTACAAGCAGGCCGAAAGTGCTTCAATCGTAATTGCCTTCCACGAACCATTCCGGTGTGGCTGTGGCCGTCCGGTAAATGCGGTACAGGCCGCCACCGGCCAGCTCGACGTCCCATTCATCGCGAGCCCAGAAGTCCGGCCGCCACCATTCGCCGGACGTGCGCCATGGTCCTGCAAAGGCAGTGATGTCGCCGCGAATGTCGCGCGCCATCAGCCTGCGCGGCCGCCCGTGTTCCGTGATGACCTGAGCCGGAAGCGGGGGGCGGCACAGACGAATTGCAAGCTGCTGCCGCGTATTGTTGAATGTGGGAGCGGCACTGTCGTTCACGATGAATTTCATCATGCGAAACGCGCCTGGGCGGTGGCTGTCAGGCAATTCCGGGCTGCCGACATTCTCCGCTCCGACGATGGCGCCGAGACGAGCAAGCGTGAGCTCCAGCTTTTCCGCGTCGGGCGCCACCGGGACGAAGAGACCGGTCTGCACGCGGCGGGGCTCGGCCGGCTCGGCCGCGACACATACGGCAAGAATCGGCGCCGATGGCGGGTGAGCAGACAGGTCGAGCTGAAGCAGCTTGAGAAATGCCTGTGCATCCCTGCTGGCGAACGGCAGGCGGATGGAGCGCTCGAAGTCGCTGCCGGTTTCGAGCCTCAGCACGACACGAATTTCGTTCGCAGCCAGGCCGTGCGCGGCAAGGCGCGAACACACGTCGTTAAGCAGACGCGCAAGCAGAAACGAGAGCGGCTCGAGCAGCTCGAGCGGGTGTTCCAGCTCGAATCTGGCGGAGAAGGAAACAGGTTCGGACTCGGGGACGAGCGGGCGACTCAGGGAGCCCCGTGCCATGCGCCAGAGCGCGAGACCTTCGGCTCCGAGCCGTTCGCTAATACCGTGCTGAGGCAGGGCGGCGAGCTGTCCGAGGATGCCAATGCCCCAGGCAGCCAGCGTTTCCGCCAACTCCTCCGAGGGGCTGAGCAGGTCGATCTTCAGCGGCGCGAGTGCGGCGGCTTCTTCGCCAGACTGGACAACAGTAATCCCCACACGCCCGCGCGCGGCAGTCATTGCCACGTGAGGATCGGGAGCGACGCAAACGCGAGCGCCAGCGATAGTGGCAGCATCGCGCGCGATCGCCTGCGCCAGCGCATGTCCGTCGGCGTGCAGCCGGCCAAGGCCACGCGCATCGAAGACGATCAGGCCGGGCGCGGACTCCTCAATGAGCGGCGAGAAATGTTCCGCACAGGCGCGGAGCGCGGCACGCACAGCGTCGGACGGATCGGGGACATACAGGCAGGCGTACATGGCACCGAGCTGTTATGCGAGCGCGCGCGTTTTGAAACTCGGCGCTGCGGAGCGGACCGGCTTTTTCGGCCTCAGCTGACCGACCGTGCCATGGAGGATACGAAAGTCAGGATGACTGCCGGACCAGACAACGTGCGCGGGCGGCATTTCGACCGCCATCGACGCGCACGCGCGGACGAATGGCTCGCGCTCTATGACCACAACGGCAGTGGGCGTGTTTTCGACGGCGCGGCGGAAGCGGTACCACCAGGAGATCGGGATACGCCGTACGACATGCGCCGGAATGTCGCCAAGGTCGAGCAGAACAACACCCCAGCCGCCGGCGTGAATCAGGCGATCCGTGCACTGCATCGCGTGCTCGGGATTGCCGCCGCAACGTACCCAGAGCAGGCGCTTCAGGTCGGCGCCGGCGGCTGCGGCGGAGTGCGGATCAAAGGTGTTCGAGGCATCAATGAGAGCGCAGTACTCGCCCTCACTCGTCGCCGCCGCAAGGAAACACTGAAAAACGCTGGTCCGGCCCGACGAGGCAGGTCCTGTCAGTTCGGTGATAGCACCGCGCGGAAATCCCTGCAGGGCGGCATCGAATTCCGCAACTTTAGTGCTTATATAACTATGGCTTAGCCGATCCTGAAGCTGCGTTTCCGAACGCAGATAACGGACTAAAAGGGGATGTGACACGAGACGCGAGAAGGGAGATTTTTCGCCTTCTATTCGCCTCCATTATGAAACTGAGCGGCGAGGCGTGTCAAGTCGGCCGGGTGGCTGGACATGCCGTGGTCGATGCCACGCCGCTTCGAAATCATCGACGCCGGCGCAACCTGCGGTCGGGCAATGCGTCCGACGCGGGGCCTGACCGCTGCAACGACGGCCCTGCCGTCCGATCCTTCCTCTCCTGATTGCCGCTGCGATACCGTAAATGGCTGGTGAACCGGAGAGACTTTCTACGAACTGCCGCTGCGGCCTTTGCTGCACAACCCACCCGCGCGCAACGCATTTCACGGCTGCCCAACTTCGTAATCGTTCTTCTCGACGATCTCGGCTGCACCGATCTCGGCTGTTTCGGCGCAAAGGATCTCGCGACCCCTAATATCGACGGTCTCGCCGCATCGGGCGCCCGGTTCACAAACTGGTACTCGAATGCGCCGCTGTGTGCGCCATCGCGAGCCAGCCTGATGACCGGCCGGTATCCGCTCCGTGCCGGCGTGCCGAACAACGGAGCCCGCCTCGCGCCCGACCAGCAGACCATCGCCTCCGTTCTCAAATCGCGCGGTTATGCGACCGGCCTCATCGGCAAGTGGCACCTCGGGGTGCCCGGCGACGCCGCTCCGAACGATCGCGGCTTCGATTACTTTTACGGCTTTCATTCGGGATGCGTCGACTTCTACTCGCACCGCTACTACTGGGGTGAGCCGAAGACGGTCAACTACCACGACCTCTGGCGCAACCGCACGGAGATCTTCGAAGACGGGCAGTACCTGACCGAGCGCATCACGCAGGAGGCCGTTCAATTCATTCGCCGCAACCGCGAGCGGCCGTTCTTCCTGTATGCTGCCTACAACGCGCCCCATTACCCGATGCACGCGCCGCAGCGATACATGGATCGCTTTTCGGGCCTGGCGCCGGAAAGGCGCACGTACGCCGCTATGATCTCCGCTATCGATGACGGTGTCGGCACAATCGTCGACACGCTGAACCGAGACGGCCTGCTCGAGAACACCTGCGTGTTCTTCCTCGCCGATAACGGTGCCACTACCGAACCCAGAGCAGGACTACTCGGGCAGCCGGCAACCGCCGGCGTGAACAGGCCGTACCGCGGGTACAAGTTCAGCCTGTTCGACGGCGGCATGCACGTGCCGGCAATCGTGAGCTGGCCTGGCGTGATTCCGAAGGGCCGCACCGTGTCCGCTGTCGCAATGACAATGGACATCCTGCCGACCGTGTGCAAGGCAGCGGCGGCCGGCGTGCCGCAAGGCTACATGATCGACGGCCGCGATGTGCTGCCGCTCGCAACGGCCGGCGCAACTTCGGCCCATGATGCGATCTTCTGGGCGCAGGGTAAACAGATGGCCGTGCGTCGCGGCAGGTGGAAGCTCGTGGTGAACGGTTTCACGGCCGACGGAACCCCGGCCGGCAGGACACCGCTCGAAGGCGACGATGCTCTGTTCCTTTCCGATCTCGAGGCCGATCCCGGCGAAAGCCACAACCTGCGCCGACTGCATCCGCAGCTCGTCGATGAGCTCGCGACGCTGATTCATAACTGGCATGCGGCCGTGCAGCCACGGCCGTGACGGTTGCGCGCGAGGCTCCGGAGCGCTGCCCGTTATAATGGCCTCTCATCGTCAATGATTCGTCCGCTCGCACTCCTGGCTGCCTTTGCGATCGGTGTGTCCGCGGCGGCGGAACACACCGCGCTCGACCGCTATGTCGCAGCCGCCGACCCGAGTTTTCGATGGCAACTCGCGAATCAGCGCGCGACGGAAGCCGCTGCCGAGTACGTGCTCGACATGAGCTCTCAGAACTGGCGATCGAAATCCGAAGTGGATCGCACCGAGTGGCGCCACTGGGTCACCATAATCATCCCGAAGACGGTATCGAGCTCGACTGGCTTTCTGTTCATTACGGGTGGCGCAAACGACGGCAAGATGCCCGCCGGCGCTCCCGCCAATCTGCGATCGATGGCGATCGATACGAAATCGGTGGTGGCGGAACTCCGGATGGTGCCCAATCAACCGCTGCAGTTTCCCGGCGAGCCGAAGGGCCGTGTCGAGGACTCCTTCATCGCGTACACCTGGGACAAGTTCCTGCGCGGCGGAGATGAGCAGTGGCCGGCGCGGCTTCCGATGACCAAAAGCGCGGTGCGCGCGATGGACGCCGTGACACAGTTCTGCGCGGGCGATCAGGGCGGCCGCCTGCGTGTCGAACGTTTCATCGTATCGGGCGGTTCCAAGCGGGGCTGGACGACATGGGTGACGGCCGCGGTTGATAGACGCGTCGCCGGCATTGTGCCGATCGTGATCGATGCGTTGAATGTGGAGAAATCCTTCGATCATCACTTCCGCGCGCTCGGCTTCTGGGCGCCCGCCATTAAGGACTACGTCGAGATGGGCATCGTCGACTGGTCCGGCACGCCCGAGTACAAACGCCTCATGGACATCGAGGATCCGTACTCATACAGAGACCGTTACACGATGCCGAAGTTCATGGTGAACTCCGCGGGCGATCGGTTCTTCCTCCCGGATTCATCGCGTTTCTACTTCGACGACCTCAGGGGCGAGAAGTACCTGCGTTATGTGCCGAACACCGATCACTCCCTGCGCAACTCGGATGCCTTCGAGTCGGTGCATGCCTACTACTCGGCGCTGCTGGCCGGGCGCGCAAGACCGAAGCTCACGTGGAAATTCGAAAAGGACGGGGCGATCCGCGTCAAAACGAACGGCCAGCCCACCGCGGTGAAGCTGTGGCAGGTAACCAACCCTGATGCGCGTGACTTTCGGCTCGAGAAGATCGGTCCCAGGTGGCAGAGCTCGCTGGTAACCGGAAACGGCCGCGACACGTATGTCGCGCGCGTGGCAAAGCCGGCGAAAGGATGGACTGCGGCGTTCGTCGAGCTGACGTATCCGAGTGGCGGGACTTACCCCTTCAAGTTCACCACCGCCGTGCGGGTCGAACCCGACACGCTGCCGCATCCCTCACCGACACGCACCCGATCGCGATCGGCACAGTAACAAGGTTTGCGGCCATCTACGACCGAAGCCAGAGCAGGGCGGCCGCGGCAGCCGCCATCGCGGCGCCGAACAGGAACGGAGCGGCGGGTCCCATGGAGCTCCACAGGATGCCGGCAATTACGCTTGCTGGAAACGCCACGAGCCCCACCGTCGCTGCGTGCAGGCCGAGCGCGGTGCCTCGCGTGCCCGCAGGCACCAGATCGATAACCAGCGCGCGCGAGACACCGTCCGCAAGCCCGTGATACACACCGTAGGCACCGAACAGAAGCCACAGCCAATGCGGTCCGCTGACCAGGCCGAAACCGGCATACACAAGCGCGAAAATCGTGAAGCCGCAAACCAGCACGCCGCGCCGGTTGACTCGATCGGAGAGAGTGCCGGCCGGAAATGCCGACAGCACGTGCGTGGCATTGAACAGCGCGAACAGAACCATCACGGCCTGCGTGCCATAGCCGAGCTGGTTTGCTCGCAGAATGAGGAACGCGTCTGAGGAGTTGCCGATCGAAAATACCGCGATACAGAGCAAAAAACGGCGGAAACGCGGCGGTACTGCGCGAAATGACAGATGCGGACGGTTTGCGGCTTCCGCCGGGCGCTGCTCGCTCGCAAGAAACACGCAGGCCGCACTGGCCGCCGCGGGGAGAAACGCAATCAGAAATACACGGCGATAATCACCCGCAAGCATGCCAATCAGCCAGATTCCGAGGAGGGGGCCGGCGACAGCCCCGAGCTGATCCATGCTGCGGTGCAGGCCGAACGCGCGACCGCGGATCTCCGCCGGAGTGGAGTCTGCAATGAGTGCGTCACGCGGCGCGCTGCGGAGACCCTTGCCGAAGCGGTCGAGAACACGCGCAACCAGAACAATCGCCCAGGCGTGCGCGGCGGCGAGCAGCAGGCGCGTGAGCGCCGTGAGCGCATACCCCGAGACGACGAACGGTCGCCGCCGCCGCAGCCGGTCCGACCACCATCCCGACGCGATGCGCATGAGGCTTGCCGTGCTCTCGGCTGCGCCTTCGATGAGGCCGACAATCGAAACGGGCGCGCCAAGGACCGCGGTTACAAACAGCGGAATGACCGGATACAGCATCTCCGATGAGATATCAGCGAGCAGGCTGACGAAGCCGAGGACGATGACATTGCGCGGGATGCGCGGTGCCACAATGAAGGCTTCCCTCGCACGCATGATCAAGACGATTATCTTCGATCTCGGCAAAGTTATTGTGCCGTTCGACTTCAGGCGCGGGTATGATCGTCTGGCGCCGCTGTGCTCGCTCGCGCCGGAGCAGATCCCCGAGCGCCTGCGGAGCTGCGATCTGGTGACGCGCTTCGAGACCGGGCAGATCGAGCCGCGGGATTTCGTGCGCGAGATCGGCAGCGTGCTGGGATTTCAGCCCGATTACGAAGAGTTCTGTGAGGTGTGGAGCTCGGTATTTCTTCCGGAGACATTGATTCCCGAGGAGATGGTCAAGCGGCTCCGCAGGCGCCATCGTACGGTGCTGCTTTCCAATACAAATGCGATTCACTTCGAGATGATCGAGCGCAATTACCCGATCCTCCGGAACTTTGATGCCTTTGTGCTTTCGTACAGAGTAGGCGCGATGAAGCCGTCGCGCAGGATCTACGAGGAAGCCATCCGTCAGGCCCGGTGCGCGCCGGACGAGTGCTTCTTCACCGACGACATTGCCGCCTACGTGGAAGGCGCGAAGGCCGCGGGTATCGACGCGGTGCAGTTCGAGAACCGCGAGCAGATCGAGCGCGAGCTGCGAGCGCGCGGCGTGGAATGGTGAGCCGCGCGCGCAGCAGGCGCTCACTCCGAGCGAAGCGATATTGCCGGATCTACAGACGCCGCACGCCGCGCCGGTATTGCGGCCGCCAGCACTGCAAGTGCGACGAGCAGCGCGGGCGCTGTGAGGAACGTGACCGGATGGTACACCTGAATGCCGTACAGCAGCTTTTCAATGGCGCGCGTCGTGAACAGCGCCACAACTACTCCCGCCGCGGCTCCCATCACCGTCAGCAGCAGCGCGCGGCTGACCACAAATCGGACCAGCGCCCGGGGCGACGCTCCGAGCGCCAGCCGCACACCCAGCTCCTGCCTGCGTTCTGCCACGACGTACGACATCAGCCCGTAAACGCCAAGCGCCGCGAGCAGCGTTGCAAAGACGGAAAACGCTCCGAGCAGCGAGGCTCGAAAGCGTGGCTGGGAGATTGTTGCCGCAATCAACTGATTCATTGTCTGTACGTCGCGAACAGCGATGTCTTTGTCAACTGCGCGCACGACCTCGCGAACGCTGTTCGCAACCGCGTGCGGCTCGAGCGAGCTGCGTACCAGCACCGTCATGCCGCGTCCAAGGAACGTTATCAGACCAGGCGAGAGCTGCGCGTACGGTACGTAAATCTCGGGGTCGCTTGTCTCTGCCAGGCTCCCGTGCTTTATGTCTGCGATGACGCCCCGAACCACCAGTACCCGCCCGTCGAATCCTATGTGCTTGCCAATCGGATCCTCGCCGGGCCAATGGCGGCGGACAACGGCCTCATTCACGACGGCTGCGGGCTGGGTGTCCTGCCGATCGTATTCGCTGAAAGCTTCGCCGCGGCGCAGCGCGATGCCGAGGGTGCGGAAATAGTCCGGACTCACCGGCCTGATCTGTGCCAGCCATGGCCGTCCGCGCGGCGCCGGCTGCCCCTCCACCTCGTACCCGTTCCCCCATTTCTGCCCCGAGAACGGCA
>DASSSG010000423.1:0-4871 GCA_035708545.1 Bryobacteraceae bacterium
GTCCTATACTGATTCAGAATATGTTCGGTCCTCGCCGTCGCTGTCCGAAATGCGGCTGGAACGATGTGCGTTACTCCGAATACTATTCCAGCTGGGAATATATCCTGCGCGTGTTCTTTCTGGTCCCCTTCCGCTGCCGGATTTGTCGGCATCGCTTCTTCCGGTTTCCGAATTACCTCCAGCCGTAGCAGCGGGAGCGCCCGGCTGTGCAGCCCTGCGCCGAGGTTTTGCGAGTGACAATGCGATCAGGAGCGTCGGATCCCTATATAGAATTCGACAGGATGGCCGACAAGGGCTCCGCGGGACCGCCCCCTTACGGCGCGACGCTACAAATACCGATAAGCAGCTTTCTCGAAATCGTCCAACAGTCCGACCGCTTCCTTATCGGCAAAAGGAAGGTACTGCATCAGGAGCACGGCGCATCGATCGCGCCTGGGATCGATCCAGAAGAATGTGTTATTGAGCCCGGCCCACGCGCCGCTTCCCGCGGAGCGTCCACCGGCATGCGGTGTGGTGTTGATGAGAAAACCGAACCCCCATTTCTGCGTGTGGCCGGGCTGAAAGTCGACGTCGGCCGAGGTGCTCGGCCGGAAGCTCCGCATCTTACCAGCGCTCAAGTCGCCGATCTGATTCCGCAGCATGCTTTCGACCGTTTGGGGCTTGAGTATCCGAGCGCCGTTGGGTCCCGAGCCGCGATTGAGGATCATCTGCATAAACCGCACGTAATCGGCGGCGGTGGAGTACAGGCCTCCGTCACCGTTGAAGCTGGTCGGCCGGCTCGGCAATCGGCGATCGTTCGGCTTGAGTTCCCCGTTAGCTTCGCGGTGATAATCAGCGACTAACCGTTCGAACTTTGCTTCCGGAAAAATGTAACTGGTATCCTGCATGCAAAATGGCCGCAGGATTTTCTCCTGGAAGTAGTCTTCCAGTGTCGCGCCGGTCGTGGCCTCTATGAAGCGGGCGGCCCACGCGGTGCCTTGCCCGTACTGCCATCGCGTTCCTGGTTCGAACATGAGAGGACCGGGCTTCGCCCGTGCATTGTCACCCGTGGCGGACGAATAGCGGAACATCCGCTCGTCCCATATGGAGTAACAAAGGCCGGAAGTCTGAGTTAGTAAATGACGCAACGTGATCGGCGTCCGCGCCGGCCGGAGGACGGGCTTGCCGGAAGCGTCGAATCCCTCCAGAACATCGAGGTTCGCAAGTTGCGGCAGGTGTTTCGCGATCGGCTCCGACAAATCCACTTTCCCCTGCTCGACCAACTGGAGCGCCGCGACCGTCGTAATCGGTTTCGTCATCGATGCGATGCGAAAGATACTGTCGACCCGCACGGGAATGCCGGACGCATCCCGCAGGCCGAAGGCGCCGGCGTACAGCGTCTTTCGCCTCTGGGCGATCGATCCGACGGCAGCGGGAATCTTCCGGCGCTCGATTCCCGACCGGAGCGCTTCATCCACCTGCTCCGGTGCGGTTCGGGCGTCAAGAAGGGAGGCGGCTGCGCCAGCAACAAACGCTCTGCGTGTGATCAGAGGCATGGCTCGGATTATCAGAAACTCACATGTTCCGAGCCCTCGGGCCCAAAGATGGACAACCTGTGCCCATCGGGATCATTGAAGTTCGCCGCCCATGATGTGCCCGCCACGTTTCGAGGCTCATGGCTGAACGTAATCCCCCTGCTCAGCAGAGCCGAGTAAGCGCCGCGCACGCTGGAGACCGAGAACACGACCTCCGTGGCGCCAACGATACGCCCGCTCGCTTTGGCCAGTGGCTCGCTGATACACAACGTCACCCCGCCTGCATCGAAGAACGCAAATCCGGGCATTTGATTCTGCAGCTTCAGCCCCAGGCGGTCACGGTAAACCGCAATCGATCGTGCGATCTCGTGCACTCCAAGCATCACAACTCCGATCCTGCTCAATTCCACGGTCGTACCTCCCTCACTCCTGCGAATTACGGCATATTTGGGGAAACACGCCTGTACGCCGGCACCTGGGACCCCAGGAGCGCGACGACAGCGCCCGCCGCGCACGTCCACGCGAACCAGTCTCCCCACCGGCTGTACCGAGTCAAATCGGCAACCGCGCTGTACGCCGCTATGAACGAGTCCTGCCGAAATGGCTCGAAGCGCTGCACGACTCGCCCGGCCGGATCGACCGTGGCGGTGATGCCGTCATTGGTGGCCCTCAGGATCCAGCGGCGATTTTCCGCCGCGCGCATTCGCACGAGCTGCAGGTGCTGCTCGCGTGCCGCCGTGCGCCCGAAATAGCCGTCATTGCTCAGGTTCACCAGGACCGTCGCGCCTTCCAGCACGAAACGGCGCACCAGATGTGGGAATGCCGACTCGTAGCAGATGAATGGTCCGACTGTATCCGCGCCCGTTTTGAACGTCACAACGCGTTCGCCGGGTACGAAATCACCGATCTCGTTCGTGATCCTGGTCGCGATGCCGCCGAAGGGCGCGGGGATGTACTCCCCGAACGGAACGAGGAACATCTTGTCGTACCGGCCGAGCACCCGGCCGTCCGGCGCGACTATCAATGCCGCATTCAGCGGCGCCTTTTTGTCGTTGTAGGCCACCGTTCCCATAAGCACGTGTGCGCCGGTGAGCCGCGCGATCTGCGCGACGCGCTCGCGCAGCGGCGGATCGTCGTAGTAATAGATCGGCGCCGGCATTTCCGGCCAGAGAATCAGCCGGGGGCGCGACTCGAGCGCTTTCTTCAACGACAGGTATTCAAGTGACTGATTCAGCTGCGCGACCATCTCCGCCGTCCACTGCGCGGTCTCGTCGATATTCGGCTGCACGCTCACAGCTGTGGACGAAGGCTGTTGCGGGTCGGGAAGCCGCGGCAGCAGCAGCGGGATGAGTACCAGCGCCACAGGAGCAAGCTGCACGCGGGGCCGTCCCAAAGCAATCAATGTGAGTGCGGTCGCCATCATCGCGAACAGGAAAGACAACCCGTACACGCCGGTGAGCGGCGCGAGCCGCATCGGCACGCCCATGTTCACGCCCGCATTGCCCAGGTGCAGCCACATGAAACCGAACGGATCGGGAATCCGCTCGATCGCAACCCACAACGGCGGGATCGCGGCCACCGCATACGAGCGGCGCATCAAAATGCCCCCGAGCAGGCCAAAGACGCCAAGGTGCAGGCCCTTCAGCAGACAGAACAGCAGGAACACGCCCGCGCCGAGCACCGGCCCCAAACGGCCGTGCACGGACATCACGAAGTGAATCCAATAGCACATGCCGGCCCAGAACACCACGCCTGCGATATAGCCCAGAAAGAAGCGCCGGCGCGGGCTCCACTCGCGCGCGAGCGCGTACAGCAGTGGCGCCGGCGCAAACGGCGCCAGCAGCGCCGCATCGAATCGGGGATGTATGAGGATCAGGAGAAGTCCCGTCACGACAGCGAGCGCGATGTTCAGGAGCACGCCTGCGCGATCGCCCCTTCACTGACGTGCTCGGCCATATACGAGCTCCGCACGAACGGGCCGCTGAACACCATCTTCAACCCAGCCGCAAGGCCGTACTCGCGATAAGCTTCGAACTCCTGCGGTCTCACGAACCGCGCCACCGGCAGATTGCGGCGCGTGGGCTGCAGATACTGTCCGATGGTCGCGACGTCAACTGAATTGGCCGCAAGATCGTCCAGCACCGCCTCAATCTCCGCGCCTTGCTCGCCGAGCCCCGCCATCAGTCCCGATTTCGTCACTACCTCGGGCCGATGCTGTTTCGCAAACCGCAGGACGGCGAGCGATTGCGCATAGTCCGCCTGCGGCCGGACCCGGCGGTACAGGCGGGGGACGTTCTCCACGTTATGGTTGAACACGTTCGGGCCGGCATCGAGAACCCGAGCCACCGCCGCCAGATCACCGCAGAAGTCCGGCGTGAGGACTTCAACCCGAGCCTCGGGCAGGACGCGGCGAACCTCCCGCACGGTCTGTGCGAAGAGCTCGGAGCCACCGTCGGGCAGGTCGTCGCGGTTGACACTGGTAATGACGACATGGCGGAGCCTCATATGCGCTGCCATGCGTGCGACATTCGCAGGTTCATTGACGTCGAGCGTGAACTCGCGTTTCGCGGCGGAACCTTTCGGCACGGAGCAAAAACCGCAGCCGCGAGTGCAGAGATTGCCGAGGATCATGAAGGTCGCCGCGCCCCGATGGAAGCACTCGTGGATGTTCGGACAGCGCGCCGATTCGCAGACGGTGTGCAGGTGGAGACGGCGCAAATCACGCTTCAGGTCGGTGACGGCGGGAAAGTGCCGGGTGGATTTGCGCAGCCACTCGGGCAGCCGCGGACGCGCGCCGTCGATTTGCACGAGCATCAATATTTCTTGGGAAACGCGCCTTTGAATCCCGCCTGCTCGAGATCGGTTTTCACTCGGCCCGCATCCGCGGCGTCCGAGACCGGTCCGACGAGCACGCGGAAGCGGCCTTCGTTGGGCCCCGGTGCGATGATCGCCCGGAACCCTTTTTTCCCGAGGACATCGACGAGAATCTCGGCCTCAGACTGTGCCAGCATCGAGCTGACCTGCACGTACATTTGGCCAGGCTGCGGTTGTGTGACCTTCGTGCCGGCATTCGCTTCGGGGGTCTCAGCCGGGCGCGGTTTGGCCGACTCTGTTCCAAATGCCTGCGGCGCTGATCCGGCTTTCGCGCCTGGCTCGGCGGCCGGCGATGATGGCGTTTCCGCCGCTGGGGCGGGCGCGGTACCCTGGGGCATGGCGCTCGGCGCATCCTGCCGGGGTGCTGTAGCCGTGATCGTTTCCCGCGGTGCGATCGCTGCCACTGGAGCGGAGTTCCGGCCCATGATGTACCCCATGGTGAAGAACACGCCCAGCAGAATCGCAATGATGAAAAACACGCTG
>DASSSG010000424.1:0-4905 GCA_035708545.1 Bryobacteraceae bacterium
CCGCGGAGATCGCTCTGCTCGATGAGGTGCGGCAGGCGGCGCTCGGCCGCGGCGTCGATCTCGCCCTGGTTCTCGCGCAACTCGGGCGGGATCCATGCGAGGCCGAGCGTCTCGTACACTTCCTCCTCGGTCGCGCCCGCCACCCGTTCGTTGCCCTCCAGCCGGAACAGACCGTATTCGTTCAGCGTCAGGCCCATGCGTAAAGCGCGCTGGCGCAGGGCGACATTGTGATCCTTCGAGCCGGTGAAATACTGCATCGCCGCGCCGAAGCTCTCCGGCGGAAGCGTGCGGACGTCGACCTGAATGCCTTCGAGCCCAACCCGCGCCGAAGCCTTATTGCCGCCGACTGCAATCACGTCGTGGACCCGGCACCAGGAAGTAAAGCGTTCGAGCGCGTTGGTGGCCGCCGGGCCGGTCACCAGCAGGTCGAGATCGCCAACCGTTTCTTTGCCGCGCCGCAGACTGCCGGCAGTCGTGACGCGATCCACGCCCTCGGTTTCGAGCAGATAGCCGGCGGCAGAGTAGGCGATACCTTCGGCGAAGCTGAGAAGAAAACGAGTGGCGGTATCGCGGTTCTGCTCGATCCAGCGCAGCACCCTCTCCTCGAGTTTTGCGCCCATGCGCGGCAGCGTGCGCAGCTTCTGCTCGCGGCACAGCTTTTCCAGCTCCGCAATCGAGCTGACGCGGAAATGCTCATAGAGCACGGCGATGCCCTTCGGACCCAGACCCTGGACCTTCAGCAGCTCGAGACATCCCGGCGAGTACTTTCGCAGCAGTTCGTCACGCCTGGCGAATGAACCGCGCTCGAGCAGCTCGTGGATGACGCCAGCGATGCCTTTACCGATGCCGGGAACGTCCGTCAGTTTACGTTCGGGATTGCGCGCGATGTCGGCGATGCGCTCGGGCCAGGCCTCGATTACGCCCGCGGCGTTTCGGTAACTGCGGATGCGAAAACCGTCCTCGCCCGCGATCTCCATCAGGTCAGCGGTCTCGTAGAGGAAGCAGGCGATCTCGCGGTTGTCCATCGCTTATCTAAGATCATCCGTCATGGCGGGTAGACGGGGCAACGGAAATGCCGATGAGAGAATCGGAGAGGCAAGACCACATGAGTGATCCGCTGCACGGCAGGCGCCGCCCGGTCGCCTACAAAGATGAAGACTTCCTGGACAGCCCGGACGCGCGTTCGGTGCGCATTCTTTCCGAGTATCTGCATCCGCTGTCTCACTTTCGGGATGAGAATGTGCAGGATACCGTCGTCTTTTTCGGTTCAGCGCGGCTGACGGATGATGACGGCCCCCTCGGGCGGTACTACCGCGAAGCGAGAGAGCTGGCCCGCCGCGTCACTGAATGGTCGGATTCTCTGCCCGTCGCCAGCCGCCGGTTCGTGGTTTGTACGGGCGGCGGTCCCGGCATCATGGAAGCGGCGAACCGAGGTGCGTACGATGCCGGCGGCAAGACGGTCGGTCTGAACATCGGACTCCCGTTCGAGCAGTGGCCGAATCCCTTCATCACGCCTGAGCTGTCGTTCGAATTTCATTACTTTTTCATGCGCAAGTTCTGGTTTGCCTATCTTGCGAAAGCGCTGATTGTATTTCCCGGCGGCTTCGGCACGCTGGACGAGCTGACCGAGATTCTCACTCTCGCGCAGACGCAGAAGCTGGAGAACCAGATCATAACTATCCTGTACGGGGCTTCTTACTGGCGCGAGGTACTGAACTTTGACGCGCTCGTGAAGTACGGGACCATCAGTCCGGAAGATCTCGAGCTGTTCTCCATGGTGGACGATGTCGACAGCGCGTTCGACATCTTGCGCCAGGGTTTGACGAAGTACTACCTTGACCCCGAAGCGCCGCTGGCCGCTCCGGACATCATCACGCCGGAGATTGCGAAGTCGAGAATTTAGAATTCTGGTACGGGCCGCGTAAGCAGGCCCTGCGCGAAGTTCAAACGGTGACTATTCCCCTCGGAAGAGTCGAGAAAGCTTTTGCACTGGCCGTAGTGTGCTATGTGATCGCGCTGCTGATCCCGGGGCGTTCCGGCATGGAAGGCACGCTCGAAATAGCTGTCGCTCTGCTCGGACTCTGGGCTTTCGCGCGCATCTGGCGCGCGAGCATGCGGCAGCTGCTGTGGAGGCTGCGCAACCGGCTGATCGTGGCTTACCTGCTCATCGGGCTTGTCCCGGTGATTCTGGTGACTGCGCTGGTGGGCCTCGGCGGCTACCTGGTGCTGGGTCAGGTTTCGGTGCACCTGCTCGAATCGCAGCTCGAACGCACTACCGGGGTTCTTCAGGGCGCGATCAGCCTGATGGCGCACTCGGGTCCGACTGCCTCGGCTGAGTTGCGACGCAACCTGCCTCCGGCGCTCGAGAGGACATTCCCGGGTCTGCAGATAATCGAGACCGATGGCGCTGCGCGGTATGTGTGGCCGGAAAACAGTACCCTGAGCGAGCCCGCGGGGAAGCGCGATAACGCGTCCGGCCTGCTGCTCAAAGACGGGTTGTTGTACGGTTGGGCCCATGCAATGAAGGGCTCGCGAAGGGTCACCGCACTGTTTCCTTTGAGCCGCGACTTTCTGGGCGACCTGGCGCCCAACCTCGGAGAGAGTATCATCGTCGATCGGCTGAATCGCCGCAACCTGCACCCGCCGGCGCCCGGAGGAGAGAACACCTACAATCGTGTCCCGCCGGCGGTGAATCCGCTGGACGCTGAAATCTGGTGGGTAGCTCCGGTCACGATGACCACCTGGGACGGGCGCCGCACCGACATCGAGCCGTTCATTTCTCTGCGCACGCGCGTGTCCGCTGTCCTGCGTACGGTCTTCACGCAGGACGTGGACTTCGCGGCGTCGATGATCCCCTTTCTGTTCTTCGGCGCCGGACTCATGTTCCTGCTGGCGGAAATCGTGTCATTCGTCGTCGGCGTCTCGATTACACGCAGCATCACCGGAGCCGTTCACGATCTCTATGAGGGCACGTTGCGCGTCCGCAGCGGCGAGTTCACCCACCGCATTCCGATCCAGGGCAGCGATCAGCTCGGCGAGCTGAGCACGTCATTCAACGAGATGACGGAGAATCTCGAGCGGCTGGTCCAGGTGGAGAAGGATCGGCAACGCATTCAGTCCGATCTCGAGATTGCACGAGAGGTGCAGAACCAGCTCTATCCGCGCGACGTGCCGGAGGTGCCCGGGTTGCAGATCACTGCCGCTCGCACCCCGGCGCGCGTGGTGTCGGGCGACTACTACGATTTCCAGCGGCTGGCGCGTGGCGAAGTAGCCGTTGCAATGGGTGACGTGGCGGGCAAAGGCATATCGGCAGCGCTGTTGATGGCGACGATTCAGTCGTCTGTCCGAATGGAAATGCGTGCGTTTCTCGAAACGCGGGCCGCCGCACCCGGTGTGACCAGCACGCGGCAGAGGATATCGATATCGGCGGTGGTGTCGCAGCTCAACAAACATCTGTATGAGTTCACGGCCGCTGAAAAGTATGCGACATTCTTCTCCGGAATCTACGAGGCTGCGACATCAACGTTGACGTACACCAATGCCGGCCATCTGCCGCCGATGCTGGTGCGTGACGGCCGCTGTTCGCGGCTCGAGGTGAATGGAACGGTGGTCGGAGCATTTCCGTTTTCGAGCTACGAGGAGACACGGCTCGGCCTCGAGCCCGGCGACCTGCTCGTGTTGTTTACCGATGGCATCACGGAGGCCGAGGATGCCTACGGCGAAATGTACGGCGAAGACAGGCTGTCGGATCTGGTCTGCCGGAACGCGCATCGCGACAACGATGTGATCATCGCCGAGATCATGCAGTCCGTGCGGCAGTGGACGGGATCGGACGAGTTGCAGGATGACATGACACTCCTTCTGATCAGGAGGCAATAACGGCATGCCGCACATTCGCAGGCGGCTGGCGGTGGTGGCGGCGGCAATCGTTGTATCGCTGCTGACCGGAACCGCCGGATTTGTGCTGATCGAAGGCTACCCGGTGTTCGACGCCTTCTATATGTCTCTGATCACCGTGGCCACGGTCGGCTATATGGAGGTGCACCCACTCAGCGTCGCGGGGCGCGTGTTCAACTCGGTGCTGATTCTGTTCGGGGTGACAACGCTGTTTCTCGGCGTTGGAGCCATGGCGCAGACCGCGATTGAGATCGAGCTGAGCGGTTACTTTCCGAAACGGCGGATGAGGAAGATGATCGAGAACCTGAAGGACCATTACATCGTGTGCGGCTTTGGCCGTGTCGGCCGCGGTGCGGCGGCCGAGCTGAAACGTTCGGGCGTGCCGTTCATTATCATCGATCGCAGCGAAGCCAAGGTCGATCGGGCGATGCGCGAAGGCGTGCTGGCCGCGCTCGGCGATGCCACGCTCGATCCCACGCTCCGGGAGGTCGGAATCGCCCGAGCGCGCGGCCTGATCGCCGCTCTCGCAACCGACGCCGACAATCTGTTCCTGACGATCTCGGCAAAGACACTGAATCCAACACTGAACGTCGCCACGCGCGTCGTTGAAGAGGAGGCGGAGGCGAAGTTTCGCCGGGCCGGCGCGGACGCAGTGTTCGCAACTTACACAATCACGGGATCGCGGCTGGCGCAGAGCATTCTCCGGCCGCACGTGGTCCAGTTCCTCGAGGTGGCGACGATGGACAGCGGAATGAAGGTGAGTATCGAGCAGGTGCGTGTGGGGGAGAGCAGCGAATTCGTGTCGAAGTCACTGCGGCAGATGCAGCTCCGGCGCGAGGTGGGGGTGATCGTGCTCGCAATCCGCCGGGCCACCGGCGACATGCTCTTCAACCCCGATCCCGAAGCCGAGATACGCGCCGGCGATTACCTGATTGCGATGGGCACGGAGGATCAGCTCGCGAAGATGAACCAGCTGATGGCTGAGGCGCACGCATGAAGGTGCTGACG
>DASSSG010000425.1:0-2878 GCA_035708545.1 Bryobacteraceae bacterium
GCATCGATGAACTTCGGGTCCAGTTCCGTGACGCGGTTATGCGCCTTGCGGCCGGTGGTGGCGTCGCGCAGCGAATCCATCCAGCCCTTTCGCACCAGGAAGTTGTAGTTGGCGCGCAACCCGTGTGCGACCCCGAGAGCGTACAACGCATTCCTGTCATTCGCATCCTCTCTAAGCCGTGCGTTCGCGAGCTCCATCGCTTTGCCGATGTGCGTCTCGAAAAGTTTCGCACTCTCAGGACGTGGATTCACGTTTGGCCGGCGCAGGAACGCATTCCCGCGGCTGACCAGCTCGCTTTCGAGCGCGCCCGCACGGAACAGCTCTCGATACAGCACGGTCTGTGCGACATGAGTGTGCCTGCTCGGGTCGTTCGGATCCGCCGCCACGGCGGACTGAAACTCGCGCAGGGCATCGTCGTACTCGAGGTTGTAAAAATGATCGAAGCCTTTCGGCAGCGGAGCCGCCATCGCGCAAACGGCAATCGCGAGAGTGGCCACAACTCGGAGTAATCGAGTCATGCCGGCTCTTCCCTCACAGCCACCGCCAGCTTCCGCAGTGCCCAGGTCGCGTGTTCCGCGATGACGGTATCCGGGTGACCGGCGAGACGCGCGAGCGCGGGACGGTACTCAGGGTCACCCGTATTGCCCATGGCTATGGCAACGTTGCGCAGGAAGCCGGAATACCGGGTCCGTGAGACGGGCGTGTCGCGGAACAAAGCGCGGAACTCCCGCTCGCTCATGGCTGCGAGCCGCTCCAGCGGCGGCGCGTAATTACGCGAGGTGAACCGCGGCTCCGCGGCGATCGGAGCTCGCCGGTTCCAGGGACACACATCCTGGCAGATGTCGCAGCCGAACAGATGGCGGCCTGTTGCCGGCCTGAGGTCCTCGGGCACCTCGTCACGCAGCTCGATCGTGAGATACGAAATACAGCGGCGCGCATCGAGCCAGCCCGGCTGGAGCGCATCAGTCGGACAGGCGTCGATGCAGGCAGTGCAGCTTCCGCAGCGGTCGTCGACCGCGGCATCCGGATCCAGGCGAACCGACAACAACAGCTCACCCAGAAACAGCCAGGAGCCGGCGCTTTCGTTTATGAGACACGTGTTCTTTCCGATCCAGCCAAGTCCGGCGAGCCGCGCACAGGAGCGCTCGAGCAGCGGCGCGGTATCGACGCAGACCTTGTATTCCAAATCGGGGACGCTCTCCTTCAGCCGGCCGGCGACGCGCTCCAGAGCCTCCCGCATGATTCCGTGGTAGTCGTCACCCCACGCGTATCGGGATATCCAGCCCCGTTCGGAATCGCTGAAATCCGGCGTGTACGGCTCCGGCCCGTTGTACAGTTTGGCGACGCAGAGAATCGATCGTGCGCCGGGCAACAGCGAACACGGGTCCATTCGGCGACTGGCGCGGTGATCGGTGAGATAGCCCATCGCGCCCGCCAGACCTGCCGCAACCCACTCTGCGTACCTGGCGGCGTCGGGCGCGGGCACAGCAGGCGCGATGCCAGCCAGGTCAAACCCGGCTTCGAGTGCCAGCGCCTTCACCTCCGCCGCGTTCATGATCCTGCTTACAGTATGACGCTCGCCGATAACGGTTTCGGTTCAAAACCCGCGGCGCGGTGCAGTCACGGGGGCGTGCGCGCAGTCGTGTTTGATGTTGACGGTACGCTCGTCGACTCGGTCGACGCTCATGCGAAGGCGTGGCAGGACACGTTCGGCCATTTCGGATACGAGTTCGCCTGGTCCGATCTGAGGCACAACGTTGGCAAAGGCGCCGACCAGTACCTCGCGGCGTTTCTTTCGCAGAACGAAATCCGTCGCCTGGGCGAAACAATGGTCCAATGGCGGCTCGAGCGGTTCAAGAGCGAGTATCTGCCGGGGGTGAAGGCGTTCGCGTGCGTACGCGAGCTTTTCGAGGATCTCAGGAGCAGGCGGCTCGCGATCGCGCTTGCCTCGTCGGCCAAAGCCGACGAACTGGAGTGCTACGTGAAGCTGATCGACAATGACAGAGGCAAACCGGAGCGCGCGCGGGCTGCTCACCGAAATCGCGCCCGGCGGGCACACCTAACCGTCGTGATGTCGAACGTCTTCCGGGCTGGTCGGGCCGCGGGCGCGCGGGTGCTTGTCGAGGGCGGGAATCCGCGTGACCGCGGGCGCGCTTCTTGCGGCAGCCTGATCGCGCGGAACCGCCGAAAGTGCCGCGCTGAGGGTGCGCTGCTAGAATGGAGTTTGGCCCCGGGCTCCGTGCAACGGGCAGTCGTGAACCCCGCCAGGTCCGGAAGGAAGCAACGGTAACGATGCCGCTCGTGTGCCGCGGATCACCCGGGGTCTATCGTTACTGCTCACCCGATGTATCAGGTCATCGCCCGCAAGTATCGCCCTTCCGGCTTCTCTGAACTGATCAGCCAGGAGCATGTCCGCACCACGCTCGAGAACGCGATCCGGCACGGGCGTATCGCCCACGGCTACATCTTCAGCGGGCAGCGCGGTACCGGCAAAACCACCGTGGCGCGCATTGTGGCGCGCTGTCTCAACTGCATCAAGGGCCCGACACCCGCGCCCTGCGGCGAATGCGCGAGCTGCCGCGAGATCGCGGCCGGCAACGCCATGGACGTGATCGAGATCGACGCGGCATCGAACCGCGGCATCAACGAAATGCGCGAGCTGCGCGAGAACGTCCGCTTTCGCCCGGCGCGTGACCGCTACAAGGTCTTCATCATTGATGAAGCGCACCAGATCACGAGCGAAGCTTTCAACGCGCTGCTGAAGACGCTCGAGGAGCCGCCCGAGTGGGTGGTGTTCATTCTGTGCACGACCGAGTCGCACAAGATCCCGACCACCATCGCCTCGCGCTGCCAGCACTTCAGCTTCCGCTCGGTGGAT
>DASSSG010000426.1:0-3658 GCA_035708545.1 Bryobacteraceae bacterium
CCGGCCGCCGGCAACTACCTCATCCACCTTGGTTTGCCACGGATAGTGGGTATCGCAGGCGTGACTCAGCAGCGGCGCGGCCGCAGCCGCGTGCGCCATCGTCATCAGACTGACCCCGAGGTGATTGTTCGAATGCATCGACATGCCGAGGCCGAGCGTCTCGCACAGGAACGACAGGCTCTGGAGAGCCCGAACGCCGCCCCAGTAGTGCGGATCGGAGAGGACAATCTGGACCGCATCGAGCGATTTTGCCGCAGGCACGTGCCCGAAGCACGTAACTGCTACGTTGCTCGCCATTTCCATATCAATGGCTTCGTTTCGCAGCCGCCGCCGTACCTCCGCCATGCCCGCGAGCGACGCGCAGGGATCTTCGAGATACCCGCCGTGCGACAGTTCCTCGGCGAGCGCGCGGCCGACATTCACGGAGGTCTCGACCGACCAGGCGCAATTGGGATCGATTCGCAATGGATACTCCGGCCCGAACGCCGCCCGCAGGGCCTTGATGGTCGCGATCTCGATATCAGGGGCGAGGACACCGGCCTTGAGCTTGATTTCGCGAAAACCGTACTGTGCGATCATCTGCCGCGCCTGCCGGACCATGGCTTCCGGCGTCAGGCATTCGCCATACTCGTCGTCGCGTATATCTGCGCCAAGTCCGCCTCCGCCCGCGTGCTTGTAAAAGAGATAGGCGGAGAACGGTACCTCGTCGCGTACACGTCCCCCAACCAGATCGCAAACCGGCTTGCCCAGTGCTTTGCCGATCAGGTCCAGGCACGCGATCTCGATCGCCGCGAATGTACGGGTTTGCGCATCGAGCGGGTTCTCGCCGGGAACGAGCCATGTCTGGCTCCGATCGCCGGCTTCGCCGGGAGCGTCACAGCCGGCCGCAAGCTGCCGGCGGAAGCCGGCGAGCTGAAAGGGGTCCATACCTTCGACGCGCGGGCGCGCCGCTTCGAGTGCGGCCAGCGGGCCGTCGCCGCCGTAGGTTTCGCTGATGCCGGTAATGCCGTCGGTGCTCCTGAGCTCGATGATGGTGCGGAGGGCGTAGGGTGCGTGGAGCCCGTAGGAACTGCGCAGCGGGCCGTCGGCGACGGCGATCGGGTGCAGGCGCAGCTCGCTGATTCGCATGGACTTCATAGGTCCATGGCTTCGTTTCGCGGTGTCCTACTTGCGCGCGCCACGCTGTGGATTCTTGACGCGGCTCTGGCGCAGCTTGGCGCGCTTGCGCTTCGGTTTGTGGATCACGAACGTGCCGCTGCCGATATATTCGGCCTGATAGGTCTTATCTTCTGCCATGATCGGAAACCGTCATTTTACCGCGGCACGTCGGGTATTCTGAGTATTCGATGATGCGGAAATATCTGGCCGTCCTTGCGCTGCTCGCCGCCGCCTTCACCGCGCTCGGACAGGCGCCGGCGCCCGCGGCAGAGTCGCCTTTTGCTTCCATTCAGGAACATATTGACGACCTGAGCCGCATCACCGGCCTCAAGCCGCTCAGGAAGGTCCAGTGCGACACCATCGGCCGCGCCGAGCTCAGGAAGTTCCTCGAGCAGCGTGTCAGGGAAGAGATCAAACCCGAGGAACTGCGGATCGAAGAGCTTGCGCTCAAGAAGCTCGGCCTGGTTCCGCCCGATTTCCACCTCGCGGCCACGATGGTAGACCTCATGACCGAGCAGGCCGAAGCCTTTTATGATTACCGCCGCAAGAAGCTGTTCCTGGTCGAAGCGGATCCGACGCCAATGCAGCAGCCGGCGCTGTTTCACGAGCTCGCGCATGCGCTCGCCGATCAGCACTTTCAGCTCGAGAAGTTCATCCGGCGCGGCAAGACGGACGACAGCTCTCTGGCGCGGCTCGCGGTGATGGAGGGGCAGGCGACTTGGCTGATGTACGAATGGATGGCGGGAAAAGCGGGACAGTCGCTCCGCAAGCAGCCCGGGCTGGCACATATGCTGCTCAGCCGCTCTGATTCGCTAATGGGCCAGTACCCCATCCTGGGCACTGTGCCTCTGTATTTACGTGCGTCGCTGCTGTTCCCCTATACCGAGGGGCTGCGGTTCCAGCAGGCCGTGGTGGCGAAGCTCGGCGAGGCAGGTTTCACTGAAGTGTTTCGTAACCCGCCGGCCAATTCACAACAGATCATGCATCCCGAAAAGTACTTCGCAGGCGTGACCGCTGTGGAACCGAAACTCCCGGCCGTCCCGGATGCGGGCCGGTATCGAGAGATTGCCGATGCGACGGTGGGCGAGTTCGATCATGCCATCCTGCTCGAGCAATACGGCGACAAAGACACGGCTCGGCCGCTTGCCGAGCACTGGCGCGGCGGCAAGATCAGGCTTTTTGAAGACAAGAAAGACAAGCGCGTCGTGCTCGCGTATGCCTCGCTCTGGGACAGCGAGGAGAACGCACGCAAGGTGTTCGCCGGATACAAGCGCGTGCTCGAGGGTAAATGGAAGAAGGTCTCGTTCATCCAAAACAGCGGCAGCCGGCTCGAGGGCGTCGCCGACGATGGCGTGTTTGTCACGGAACTGGACGGCAGGCGCGTCATAAGTGTGGAGGGACTGCCGATCGCGGCGCGGAGCGCCAAGCTAAACTGATGCGAGGAGAAACTATTTTGACCAGGCGTGTACTTGCGGCGCTTCTGCTGAGCGGAGCTGTGACGATTCAGGCAGCCGAGGTGCCACGGCCCTCGCCGGATTACACCGTCATCATGCCTGACGGCAGCCAGAAGAAGCTGAGCGAGTACAAGGGTAAAGTAATCATCGCGGAGTTTCTGCTGACTACCTGCGCGCACTGCCAGAACACGGCGAAGGTTCTGAACCGCATCCAGAAGGAGTACGGTCCCAAAGGCGTCCAGGTCATCGGAATCTCGATCAGGAGTGACACGACGGCGGATGAGCTGCGAACGTTCGCCACACAGTACGGAGGCAACGCCTTTCCGGTCGGCAGGACGGCGGAGAACGGCCAGGTGTACGCCTATCTGCAGCACTCGATCATGAACCCGAATTTTTACGTGCCGCAGATTGTGATTATCGACCGCGGATTCACGATTCGCGACTATTTCCCGGGCGGCGACGCGCGTCTGTCGAATGAGGAGGTCAACCTGCGAGCGGCGCTGGACAAGGTGGTTGCGGAGCGCGGCACGATTCGGAAACCCGCGACCGCGGCGGCAAAGGGCCGCAAGAGGCCGTCCTGAGATGGTGCGCGCGCTCACTGCCGCCGCAGCGCTGCTCGGTGTCGGCGCGTCCTTGTTCGCGGCGAAAGTACCGCGGAAATCGCCCGAGCTTGTTATTGCAGCCCACGATGGCGGCCAGCTGCGCCTCAGCGAGTTGCGCGGGAAGGTGGTCGTAGTCGAGGTGCTCCTGACTACGTGCCCGCACTGCCAGCACTCCGCGGAGATGCTGAACCGCATGCAGACCCGGTATGGCGCTCGGGGCTTTCAGGCGATCGGTGTGGGGTTCAACGAATCCGACAAGAGCCAGATCGAGAACTTCGTCCGCACGTTCGGTGTGAAGTACCCGGTGGGCTACGTTCCGCGCGAGACGATCTACAAGTACCTGCAGGCCGATCCCGCAACCGGCATTCACGTTCCGAATCTGGTGTTCATCGACCGTCGTGGTGTGATCCGGCACCAGAGCCTGCCACAGGGCGACAGCGAGAC
>DASSSG010000427.1:0-10619 GCA_035708545.1 Bryobacteraceae bacterium
GAATCAGGTCCTGAGTAACCACCGAGATCGACTGCGGCACATCGCGCAGTGGAATCGAGGTCCGCGTCGAGCTGCTCGTGAGCACCTGGTAATTGGCCGTCTCCGTGACGGTCACCATGTCCTGTCGCGCGGCCACCGACAGCACGATCTCGAGTGGTGAGACAGGGCTGTCGCCCACGACCACGGTCCGCACAGCGTCCCGAAATCCGTCTGCCGCAATATGCAGGCTGTAACTGCCTGACTCGAGAGGAATCGCGAACTCACCCGCCTGGCCGGTGTGAGTTGAACGGCCCGCAGCCCGGCCCTGCGGTGTCGCGGTGACCATCGCTCCGGCAATCGGCGTACGACTGGGATCGAGCACGCTGCCCTGCACGGCAAAACGCACGGGTTCGCCGTTCATATGGCCCAACATGACGCCGGCAAGCAGGGCGCAGCCGGAAGCATTACGAACGAGACGAAACGCACTTGCAAAATGCATCGAGAGCATCCTCATCGCAGGCCGGAGCTGGCGAAGCTTATGTTGGCTGGAATACCACATGTAGCCCGTTTGCAGTGTAAATCTACAACGCGCACGAATTCCACAGTTTTCAACTCAGACATCTGCAACGCACTTTCAACAGCAGTATATAAGACTTCAACGGTCCGATATACGTCTTTTTTGCGCGCGAACGGCACCGAATTAGCTGTTGCAATCTGTTTGCAAGTAGGCTAAGGTGGAACCAGATGCGTTCCGGATTGTCGGAACGCGCCGTGTACGGTCATCGTCCACCGCGCCAGAGGCCGGCTGCGCGCCTCACTGCCCGAGAACACTTCCGAAAATCGAGTCAGATTTCGAGTCGCCCCGCTGCAGTCCTGCTCACGTTGTTGCTGTACTCCTGGAGCTTCGCCGCCAGCGGCGGCAGCATCGCCGGCATCGTGGACGATGCCAGCGGAGCTGTTGTGCCCGGTGTCGTGGTGAAGGCGACAAACACCGCGACTGGTGTCGTTGCCGAGACAGTCACAAACAATGCCGGCTTCTACGCCTTCCCGGTTCTGCCCAGCGGCGTCTATGAGGTTCGCGCGGACCGCGACGGCTTCAGATCGTGGGTCCGGTCCGGCATCGACGTACTGTCGGACGGCGCCGCCAGGATCGACATTCGCCTCACGATAGGCGCGCGCGCCGATGCCATCATCGTGTCCGAGAGCGTCGGCCAGATCGAGACCGCCAATACGCAAATGGGGGATTTGATCGCCGCCGCGAAGATCACCACCATGCCGGTTAACGGCCGCAGCTACACGGACCTGCTCGCGGTACAACCCGGCGTCATTCCAGCCAGCTCGAAGCAGCCCAACGCGGTAATGATGTCGGGTTGCGCCAGCGCTCCGCCCTCTGGTGATCTCAAGCCCGGCGACCTGTCTGTCAACGGCCAGCGCGAAACCGCGAACGGCTTTTGGGTAAACGGCAGTTCCGTGCAGGAATCGTTCAACATGTTCGCCGCCGTCGTCCCGAATCTCGATTCGATTCAGGAGTTCCGCGTGCTTACGAGCAACTTCGACGCGGAATACGGAAACTTCAGCGGCGGGCAGGTGGTGGTCACAACCAAATCAGGCTCCAATGAATCTCACGGCAGCGTATTCGATTTCCTGCGCCGAACCGACCTTGCAGCGAGAAACTTCTTTGCGCCGGTGCGTGCGACGTGGGATCGCAGTCAGTTCGGGGGAACGGCAGGCGGTGCAATTCGGAAAGATCGAGCGTTTTTCTTTGTTGATTATCAGGGAACGCGCATGGTGCGCGGTGCCGATACCGGGCTCATCTCTGTGCCTTCGCTCAGGAACCGCTCCGGAGACTTCTCCGATATCAGTCATGCTCTGACCGGGACTGTGAACGGTCGCGCCTGGGCCGATCGGCTGTCGAAGAAACTCGGATATGCGGTGTTTCCGGGCGAACCGTATTACACTCCGGGATGCGTCAGCTCCGCGCAATGTGTGCTGCCGAACGCGCAGATCCCTGTGCACGCCTGGTCCAAACCGGCCGCTAACCTGCTGCGCTATATCCCGACGCCAAATCGAGGCGACAGGCTGTATTCGACTTCGGCATACGAGGAGACGCTCCGGGACGACAAGGGCGGCGGCCGCATTGATGTGAATACACGCCTGGGCGTTCTCTCCGGCTATTATTTTGCCGACGATTACAGACGCGACGACCCCTATCCGACCGGCCAGGGCGGAGCCAATGTTCCCGGCTTCAACGCGCTTTCGCTCGGCCGCGCACAACTGGCTACGCTCGCCCTGAACACCACATTTGGTCCCAGCGCGATAAACGAGCTGCGCCTCGGTTACATGCGAACCGCGAACAATATCGGGCAGCCGGTCGGAGGCGTAGGCCCCACCCTTGTTTCACAGGGCTTTGTCGACGAAGCGGGCAAACCCGGGATCATTCCGCTTGCGCCGGCAATCGAGGGCATCGAGAACGTGTCATTCACCGACTTCACGATTGGCGTGAACGTCACCGGCGTCGTGCAGGCAAACAATACGTTTCAGGTGTCCAACAACTTCTCGAAGGTGATCGGCACGCATGTCGCGAAGTTCGGAGCCAGCGTGCACTACGACCAGATCAATATCGCACCGAATGCTACCTACAACGGCACATTCATGTTTGAGGGCACCGAGACCGGATCCGATTTCGCGGACTATCTGCTCGGAATTGCCAGTCTGTACGCGCAGGGTGACTCGAGGCACTTCTATCCTCGGAACAGGTACGTGGGCCTGTTCGCGCAGGACCGGTGGCAGGCGCGGCCGGACCTGACGCTGAACTACGGAGTGCGCTGGGACGTGCTGCCGCCGTGGCGGGAGAAATACAACCAGCTCCAGACCGCTGTCCTGGGCCAGCAGTCCATCGTATATCCCGGCGCGCCGAGAGGCCTCGTTTTCCCGGGCGATCCGGGCGTTGCGTCCACCCTCGCCCCGACGAGGTACACGAACTTCGCGCCGCGCTTCGGCCTTGCCTGGGCGCCCTCGTTTAAGAGTGGCGTTCTGGGCAGGCTCTTCGGCACGGGTCGGAAAACGAGCATCCGAGCCGGTTTCGGCATGTGTTACACGGCAATCGAAGGGCTCTCGGCCGGCATCATGAGCGCCAACCCGCCGTACGGAATGGATTTCGACAGCTTTGGACCGCCTCTGTTTGAAACGCCGTTCATCATCGCCGCGACCGGAGAAGATGTCGGCCAGCGATTCCCGTCGCCGATCGCGAACCCCGGCGCCTCGGCGCGCACGCCGAACACAAGCGTAGACTGGACCGGGTTTCTGCCCATCGCACACATGCCGGCGTATTACAACCAGAACGTGACCCCTTACAGCGAGAGCTACATGTTCTCGCTGCAGCGCGAACTGCGGCCCAGCACGGTCGTCAGTCTCAGCTACGTCGGTTCGCAGGGACATCATTTGCTGGCTCTGGTGGCGGCGAATCCCGGCAACCCGGCTCTTTGTCTGAGTCTGAGCCGGCCCGAGGACGTGATGCCCGGAACAGCCACGTGCGGCCCGTTCGGCGAAAACAATAGTTACGTGGCGCGTAATGGCACCGTATACCAGGGTACCCGCGGACCGTTCGGTCCCGACTTCGCGGGCTTCACTCATCAAAAGACAATCGGAAACTCGAGCTACAACGCTTTTGAAGCCTCACTGCGGCACACAGGCAAGCAGCTGGAATTCCTGCTCGGCTACACGTTCGGTAAGTCCCTGGACCAGTCGTCGAGCCTGTCAGAAGGCATCAATCCGATCAACGGCCGGCTGAGCAGGGCGCTGTCGGCTTTCGACTTGCGCCATAATCTCGTTGCCAGCTATCGCTGGGAGTTACCGTTTGCGAGATTGCTCAAGAGCCGGAATGGCTGGGTTGACGGCTGGTCGTTATCGGGCATTACGCGCATCAGTTCGGGACTGCCGGTCACTTTCTTTAACAATGGCGATACGTCCCTGCTCGGCACGATTCCGAACGGGATCAACAATGACGGACTCGATACGCCGGACTACACGCCCGGCGACCTGGCCATCAACACGGATCCACGCAACGGCCGGCCCGCGTTCAATACATCCCTGTTCAGCGCGCCGGCAGTGGGCACTCTCGGCACGGCTGCGCGCCGTTTTTTCAGCGGGCCGGGGATGATGAACTTTGACGCCGCTGTGCTGAAGCAGGTGCATGTCTCCGACACCGTTTCCCTCAACCTCCGGTTTGAGGCATTCAATGTGTTCAACCACGCCCAGTTCTTCGGCGCAGCGGCGGTGAACGGAAATATCAGCAGTTCGAGCTTCGGCAGGATTATCAGCGCCAACTCACCGCGGGTGGTGCAGGCAGCGGTAAAGCTGCAATTCTGACCCTGCGGCTCCGTGCCGCTGCGGAATCGTTGCTCGGGCGGTCGCCCTACAACCGGTCGTAACAATCTCTCTGGATTGGCGCAGGCGAGTACCGCCCGTAAACTGGTCCTGCTATGAACGCATTCATTCGAATATTTCTCTTTGCTCTGCTGTTTGCCGGTGCGGCTTGCGCCGAGATGGACAAGGATGAGCAAATGTCCGGCCAGCACAAAGCCGTGCTGTCGGGATATCAGGAAGTCCCTGCGGTCTATTCCCCCGGCTCGGGCAGCGCGGTAGTCGAGAGCGACGAAACCGGCAAGTCGATCAAAGTCACGCTCAGCTATTCCAATCTCAAAGGCGTGGCGAAGGCGGCACACATCCATTTTGGCCAGGAGGGCGTGAACGGCGGTATCGTCGCTGCGCTTTGCGGCGCTGACGGCAAACCGGCGTGCCCCGCACAAGCAAGCGACCTCAGCGTGACCATCGTCGCTGCTGACGTCAAAGCCGTGCAGGGTCTCGAAGCCGCATCTCTCGATGCCGTGCTGGAAGCGCTGTCGCACAATGCGCTGTATGTGAATGTCCACACCGACAAGTTTGCCGACGGCGAAATCCGCGGCCAGCTGCGTCGCGGACGTGGCCAGGGCGGCAACGACGAGGACAAAGGGAAGGACAAAGAAAGCACAGAGAACCACGGAAGCGGCCACGGAAAAGGTAGCGGCAAGTAAGTCAGGCGTCTGTCTCCTCCATTGCGGTGCCGGTTGTTGCCAGTCACAACCGGCACTTTTTTTCTCCCCAGGTCCGTCATCGGTCAACTGCACCTGCTGCAGAGTCGCGGCCGATTGCTCGCGATTCCGCGGCCTGTTGGGTGCAGGCCAGGATTTTTCGCGAGTACTGCGCTTCGGGGTTCTAAGTACATTTCTCTACCCCGGACTAGCTGAATCATCGCTGTTCGCCGCCGCCCTTTTCTGCGACGCTGAAACTGCCCCTCGGGAGCTCTGCATGCATCCGCCAACTGCTTTGGGCACCTTCACGCTTGCGGCGCTGTTGTCCGCCGTCGCGCCGGCATGCTTCGGCGCTATCGTGGCGTTCCCGCCATCGGAGGATCAGGTTCCGGAATGGGTGCAGTCGCCGGATGCCGTCACTCTCATAGGAACCGGGTTCCTTGGCCAGCGATTTGTCCGTCTGCAAGCCGGGGGCTCGCTCGCGACCTATCTCAATCCGTCGGCCCTGGGGAATGCGGTGTACGGCATGACCGCGGCTTTCGCGATCTTCGCTCCGAGCTCATCCTGGACGCTCGAGGTGTTTGCAGGCGGGACGCCTGAGGCCGGCACGACCACGCCGGCTGGTTCTACTCTGCTCGTATCCGCCAGCGGGACGCTCGCCACCGTGAGTACGGAAGATGCGCCGGTCTGGACGGCGCGCGGTACCGGCTATTCCAGTCTCAGCCTGACGCCCCCCGCCGGGACGCCGATCTGGCTGCGGGTGCGCGCCGTTGGCGGTGCTCTCGGCGTCGATTCCGTCCTCGGAGTGGAAAACGCCGACTGGTCGATCTGGTTTCCGGGCGACCCCCCGACGCGGATTTCCAGTACAAACTGGGATTTCGAACTGCCTGCCGCAGGCGATGTCTCAGAGCCCCTGACCTTCGCGCTCGTGGGTCCCGCTCTGCTCGCGCTCGTTGCCGCGCGTCGCCGGGCGTAGCCTCCCGAAATTTCCGAAATCGCCGGCGATTCCGGCCATCATCAGCAACGCGACCAGTCATTAACCTGAGTACGTCGCGGGTCTTATCTTGGGAAGAGAGGATTTTTCCTGATGACCCGATTTGCCGTGCTGCTGGCTGTGATGCCGCTCATCGCCGCGGCGCAGACTACGACTACAACGCGCCGCCCTTACGTTCGAGCGCATGGCGAAGCCACCATATCCGTGCGCCCCGACGAGGCGAAAGTCAATGTTGCTGTGGTGACGGAAGCTCCCAGCGCCCAGGGTGCCGCCGACGATAATGCGAACAAAACCTCATCTGTGTTTACCGCCCTTCGCTCCGTCCTTGGCCAGCAGGCACAGATTGAGACCGTGTCGTACAGCGTGCAGCCGCGATACGTCTATCCGCGCGACGGCGGTCAGCCGACCCTGGTTGGATATATGGCGCAGAGCGTGACAGAGGTGACGCTCAATAATCTCGGCATCGTAGGCCGCGTGATCGATACCGCCGTTCAGGCGGGGGCTAACCGAGTCGATTCGCTCCGCTTCATGCTGCACGATGACGAGCCCGTTCGCCTTCAGGCCCTCACTGAAGCGGGGAAGAAAGCCCGGGCCCGTGCGCAGGCGATCGCAACGGGTGTCGGCGCGCGCCTTGGCGCGATCCTCTCGGCCGAGGAAGGTACCGTTTACCGCGTGCCGGTCGTTGCCGATGCCCGCGTCGGTGCCGGCGCCACGGCGGTGGCCACTCCGGTCGAACCGGGCCAGCTCGAAGTACGCGCGAGCATCACCATCGAATACGAACTGCTGTAAGCCGGCGGCTTCAGGTTCGCGGTGCCCCGCCGAGCATTGGCAGCGATCGCAGCCTGACACGCGCGGCTGCGAAAATCGCGTTGCTGATGGCCGGCGCTACGCCTACGATCGGCGTCTCACCCGCTCCGGCGGACGGCAGGTCTTTACGGTCCACCAGCACCGTCTCGATAACCGGCAGGTCACGGAACCTCGGCACGCGATAGCCGGAGAATCGGGGATTCAGGATCTTCCCGTTCTCGAATTCGATGGCTTCGGTCAGCGCACCGCCGAGACCCATTACGATCGCGCCTTCGATCTGATTACGGAGGCAGTCCGGATTGACGACAGCGCCGCATTCGAACGCCGTCACGATGCGGTTCACCCGCACGCGTTTCAGAGCGGCATCCGCGGATACTTCCGCGAAGGTGGCGACGTAACCACCCTTCTCGAAGCCTCCACCAAGGCCGAATCCTCGCCCGGCCGCCGCAGCGCGCCCCGCCCAGCCAAACGCCTCCGCCGCGCGTTCGAAAACGGCGCGCAGCCGCTGGTTCTTCAGATTGCGCAGACGAAAATCGAGCGGGTCCATCCCGAGCGCATGCGCCGCTTCATCCATGTGCACTTCGCGCGCGAAATGGTTGGCCGTAGCGGCCAGCCCGCGGTACGAGCCCTGCCGGAGCGGCGACTCGCTGCGATGGAAATGCACGCGCTGGTGCGGAACGTCATACATCGTCGCCAGGCCCGAGCCTCCCGAGTTGTAGTTGTGAAACTCCCACGCGGTGAGCATCCCATCCCTGCGGAAGCCGCTCTGTACGTCGATGACGCCCGCCGGCCGAAAGTACGCCCACGTGAACTCCTCTTCGCGTGTCCACACCACCTTGACGGGTTTTCCAGCCTCCCTCGCAAGCCGTGCCGCTTCGATGGCTGCTTCTCCGGTGTGTTTGCCGCCGTAACCCGAACCGGTGTCGGGGACGACGACTCGCACCCGCGACTCGGGGATTCCGAACGCCTCCGAAAGCTCGCGGCGCACGCCAAACGGCCGTTGTGTTCCCGTCGACACAGTGAGCTTTCCGTTATCCCAGTTGGCGAGTGCGGCTCGAGGCTCCAGCGGCGCGTGTGCGATGTAGGCGACAGTGTAGGTCGCCGACAGTTTCTGGTCGGCGGCCGCGAGGCCCTCCTCGAGTGAGCCTTTGGTCGACTCGGCGCGAGCGTCCGCGGTACGTTTCAGGATCGCGAACAACTCGCTTTGTGACGGCTGCGCCTTTGTGTTCCACTCGGGTTTCAACGCGGCGAGCGCGCGCCTCGCTGCGCTGGCGGTGCCGGCGGCAACGCCAGCGAATTCGCCGTCGCGAACCACGGTGACTCCCGGCAGCGCCTGCGCACTGGCAGTATCGATTGCCGCGAGCGTCGCTCCCACGGCCGGAGGCCGCAACACCGCGCCGAACAGCATTCCTGGCAGCTTCATGTCGGTGCTGTATCGATGCGCCCCGGTGACGAAGCCACGGCCGTCCACTTTGGGAACGGCCTGTCCAAGCACCTTCCATTCCGCCGGCGGCGTGAGCGGCGCCTGGCCAATGCGGGCGGTTTCGAGCAGCTTTTGTCCTTTCACCACCTCCGCGTACGTCACGCGCTTGCCGGATAGGCTGTCACGCACCTGACCGGCGTCGGCGCGCAGGTTCTCCCGCCCGGCGCCCAGCATGGTTGCCGCACGGGCCAGGACCAGCTCGCGAGCGGCCGCCGCAACTCTGCGCATCTGCGGCAGCATGTCGGGCATGGAACGGCTGCCGAAGGTACCCGCGTCGAACGGCGTCAGGCCGGTGTCCGCCATCGTCAGCTTCACGGAGGCAACCGGCACCCGCAGCTCTTCGGCGACCGCCTGCGTCAGCGCCGTGCGGGTGTTCTGTCCGACCTCTGCTTTGCCGGTGAACGCTGTGATCGCGCCGTCCTCAGCAATGTGCAGCCACGCAGCGACCTCCTGCGGAAGGTTCGGCCGTTGACCGCGTCCTCGCCCGCCGCCGGACTCCTGCGCATCAATGAATCCGAGCACGAGGAACCCGGCTCCGAACAGCTTCAGGAACTCGCGGCGATCCGGCTCGAAGCTGTAGCGGCGTGACTCCGCCAGCTCGTACCGCTCGATTTCGAAGTTCATCGCGCCCCTGCTTTCGCGGCCATCCGAACAGCGGTGATAATCCGCGGGTACGTGCCGCATCGGCAGACATTGCCGTCGAGCGCCGCGCGGATATCGGAATCGGTCGGCGAGGGTGTGGTGCGCAGCAGTGCGGCGGCCGCGAGGATCATCCCGGGCGTACAGTAGCCGCACTGAAAGGCGTTCGCATCGAGAAATGCCTGTTGTACGGGATGCAACCGCCCATTCTGCTCGAGGCCTTCGATGGTTGTGATCCGTTTTCCCGCAACCGCCCGCACGGGCGTGATGCAGGATCGTATGGCTCGCCCGTCGGCGAGCACGGTGCAGGCGCCACACTGGCCTTCGCCGCAGCCGTACTTCGTCCCGGTCATATCGAGAGTGTCACGGAGCACTTCGAGCAGGTTCTCGTCACCCGCGACATCGACAGTGACCTCTCGGCCGTTCACATGCAGTTTGCCTGCAGGCATCGATCCTCGCTATCCGCGCAGGAACGCGTTGAAAAACTCGAGCGTATTCGCCCACGCATCGCAGGCCGCGGCTCGGTTATACCGCGGGCCGGTATCGTTGTGGAAGGCATGGTTCGTTCCGGGGTAGATGTGGATGCCGAACCGTTTCTCCTTTTCCAGCAGCGCCGCGATCAGGGCCGGTACCTGAGCGTTGATGCGCGCGTCCTCTTCGGCGAAGATGCCGAGCAGGGCTGCCGTCATGCCATCGAGCGCGCTCAGCGGACTGGGGGGCGCGCCGTAAAACACGACGGCTGCGGTAAGGTCTTTGCTGTTTGCGGCAAGATTGAAACAGTTGCCGCCGCCCGCGCAGAATCCAACGGCGCCCAGCCGATCACCGCGCACGAACTTCTGCGCCTTCAGGTACTCGAGGCCCGACAGCATGTCCTCCAGCATCGCTCCGCGCTCAGTTTTGCGATATGCCGCGGCCCCTTCTTCGGGATCGGTGAACTTATAGCTGCCGCCGGCGCGTGATACCAGATCGATGCCGAGGCCGACATACCCGGCGCGCGCCACTCGCCGCGTCACGTCGCGAATATGCTCGGTGAGGCCGCGATTCTCATGCAGTACAAGCACGGCGGGGCGCGGCGCGTCTGCCTGGGCTTTGGGCCTCGCCAGGTGGCCGAAGATCGTCCCCGCCTTGCCCTGGAACTCGATCATACGCGCGTCCACGTCAGGCGCGTTCTCCGGCACCTTCACGTCCGCCGGGCAGCCGGCTGCCGTCTGTGCCGCTCCGGTTTCAGCCGTAAGATGCGCCAGCCCGAGCGCTTCGAGCGCGGCCACGGCTGCCGCGCCGGATCCCAGCCGTCGCGCCAGACGGTCCATCAGCTCACGGCGCGAAAACGCCCCGTCCTCGTACAGGTGGACGAGCCGGGCGGCCTCCCGTTCCGGCTGGTCTGTGCTCTTCATGTCCCCTCCGCTTGAATATAATCCGGCAATACAGACAGGCGTTGCGCCCTGTCGATCGGTTATCGTCGGCATATGCGTACGGCCGGATTTCTGATGATCTTCCCGCTCGCCTGCTGGCCGGCCGCCGGTCAGGGTTTGCGTGGAGTTGTCGATCTCCACGCGCACTCCGATCCCGACAGCATGCCACGTTCGATTGACGCGATCGAACTCGCGAAGCTGGCACGGGACCGGGGCATGCGTGCGCTGCTGCTTAA
>DASSSG010000428.1:0-2277 GCA_035708545.1 Bryobacteraceae bacterium
AACCCGGGTATCGGCTTCATCCTGCTGACGATGCTCAGCCTGACCACCGGCACCGCCTTCATCATGTGGCTTGGCGAGCAGATCAGCGAGCGCGGTATCGGCAATGGGATGTCGCTGATCATCTTCGCCGGAATCGTTGTCAACCTGCCCTCGGCGATCTGGGAGATGTATTCAAACCTGAGGACCGGCAACTGGAACGCCCTGCACCTGATCATCATCGTCGCCATCATGATCCTGGTGGTCGCTTTCATCGTGCTCGTCGAGCGCGGAGAGCGGCGTATCCCCGTCCAGTACGCCAAACGCGTCGTTGGCCGCCGCATGCTGGGTGGGCAGTCCACGCATCTGCCGCTGAAGGTGAACGCGGGTGGCGTTATCCCCGTCATCTTTGCGAGTTCGCTGCTTAGCTTCCCGCTCATGCTGACACAGGTCGGCTGGGTACGGAACAATCCGTGGCTGATGGGAATGCTGAATGCGATCAGTGGCTCGTCTCCGCTCTACTTTGTCCTGTTCACGGCCCTGATCATCTTCTTCTGCTTCTTTTACGTGTCGATCATCTTCAATCCGAACGAAGCGGCGGACAACATGCGCAAGTACGGCGGCTTCATCCCGGGCATCCGTCCCGGCCGTAACACCGCCGAGTATATGAACAGGATCCTGACGAAGATCACGGTCGTCGGCGGCTTGTACCTCGCGATCCTCAGCCTCATCCCTCAGATCATGATCAGCGGCATCCGCCTGCAGCGTCTGCCGCTGGTCGGCAACTGGATCGACGCGCACTTCCCCCGCTGGCTTCTCGACGGTCTCGGCGTATCGTTCTACTTCGGAGGAACCTCGCTGCTGATTGTCGTAGGCGTCGCCATGGACACGGTGAATCAGGTGGAAGCGCAGCTGATTATGCGGCACTACGAAGGCTTCACGCCGAAAGCCGGCCGAATCCGCGGGCGCCTGAGCACCTTGTAGTGTGCCGTCCCGCATACCGATTGCTGACGGCGCGGCTCGGGAAAGCGGATACGGAGCCGCGACCGTGAGGGAGCGGTTGTCAAAAATAAGCCGGGACACCGCATCAGTGACCATTTTTGGCACTGTGGCGTCCTGCGCGCCGGCTGTTTGCCGCTGTTTTCGATGATAGTTCGCAAGAGCCCGGGTGAGTTGCAGAAAATGCGCCGGGCCGGTCTGCTCGTGCACGACATTCTCGCGAAACTCGGCGGGATGGTGAGGGAAGGCGTCACCACGTGGGACCTCGAGGTATCGGCCGAACGAATGATGAAGGACGCGGGAGCGAAGCCGGCGTTCAAAGGCTACTTCGTACCCGCCGCGGGGTCGCGCTTCCCTTATGTGCTCTGCACGAGTGTGAATGAAGAGATCGTCCACGGCATGCCGTCGCAGCGCAGGGTACTGAAAGCCGGCGACATCGTTTCCATCGACACGGGCGTGCAGCTCGACGGCTATTACGGCGATTCTGCCGTTACCGTGCCGGTCGGCGAGCCGAATGAGCAGGTGAAGAAGCTGCTCCGTGTAACCGTGGAAGCGCTCGAGCTGGCGATCGGGCAGGTCAGGGCCGGCAACCGCCTGTTCGACATCTGCGGAACGGTCGAGCGGCACGTGACCTCGAACGGATTTTCGATAGTCCGCGAGTACGTCGGCCACGGCATCGGGACTTCGCTCCACGAAGAGCCGCAGATCCCGAACTACGTGGACCGGCGGAACGAGAATCCGCGCCTGAAGGAAGGAATGGTTCTGGCAATCGAGCCGATGGTGAACGCCGGCAAACCGGACGCAAAGGTTTTACCGGACCGCTGGACAGCGGTCACGAAGGACGGGTCGTTTTCCGCGCACTTCGAGCATTGCGTGGCGGTGACGAATAACGGGCCGTGGGTACTAACGCGACCGTAACCGAACCGCGACCCCGGTCTGAGCCGCGACCGCGAGGAAGCGGTCGGCCCGCGCCGCCCAGCCGCCGGAACGTGCAGCAGGGCAGGGACTTGTGCGAGAATAGTAGAACATGGCAGTGCGGGCGACCGTAATGGAGTTGCTCCCGAACGCCACCTACCGCCTGGTCCTCGAGAATCAGCAGTTGGTTACCGCGCACGCTGCGTCGGCTGCGGTGAAGAATTTCGTGCGATTGCGGCCGCACGACCGGGTGGAGGTGGAGATTTCGCCTCATGACCCGGGCTGCGGCCGGATTGTGAAATTGTTGAAGGAACCGGAATTGTAGGATTCCGCAAACAGCTATGAAAGTACGGGCATCCGTAAAGAAGATGTGTGACAAGTGCAAGA
>DASSSG010000429.1:0-4333 GCA_035708545.1 Bryobacteraceae bacterium
ACGCGTGCACGGCCTCGATCCCGAGATCGTGCAGACAGAACGCCGCGCCGACGATGTCGCAGATCGAATCGAGCGCTCCGACTTCGTGGAAGTGCACCTTGTCGATACCGACCCCATGCACCTTCGCCTCAGCCGTCCCAAGGCGCTGAAAGGTTGCGAGAGCCGCTTGCTTCACGGGTGCGGGTAAGTCGCCCGCCTCGATCATGCGCGTGATGTGGTGCAGATGTCTGTGGCCTTTCTGCTCGGGAGCCGCGACGCGGAAGCTGGTCGCGCTGATCCCTTTGCGCTTCACGCGCTCGATGCTTATGGCGGCGCCGGTGTCGAGCGATGCGAGCGCGCGTTCGAGCTCGGGAAAGCTCGCACCCGCGTCGAGCAGCGCGCCGACGGTCATGTCGCCGGATATCCCGGAGAACGCATCGAAGTAGCAGATCTTCATCGGAACAGTCGCGGGAGGATGTCTCCCGCAGCCGTGTGCCGGCTGCCTTCGCGAGCGCCACGAGCGAGCGGCGGGACAGACATCACCGAATGACAGCAGCAGGCCGGCGGACTCGGCGGCCTGTTGAGCATTATCCCAGACAACTGGAACAAAACAGGTTCCGCGGGTGTCGAACGGAACCATGACGGGCCACTCGGCAGCTACTGTTGCCTGGATGCTCGCGGGATGCGGTTTTCTGCTCGCGCAAACGCCTGAACCGCGGGATCCCGGGCTCGCGCTGCCGCGCCTGTTCAACACGCATGATGTGGTCCTGTTCGGCGAGCTCCATACCAGCCGCCAGCAGTATGAACTGCTCGAGAGAATCATCCTCTCGCCGGAGTTCGTGCATGCCGTGGACGATATCGTCATTGAGTTCGGTAACGCTCTGTATCAGGATCTGGTCGACCGTTATGTGCTGGGCGGTGAGGTCGCCGAGAATGAGCTCCAGCGCAGCTGGCGAAACACGCTGGCTCTCGGGTTGACTCCGGACGCGACATACGTCCGCTTCTTCCGAGCTGTGCGCCAGGCGAATCAAAGCGCGCCGCAGTCGCGCAAAATCCGTGTCGTATGCGGGGATCCACCGGTAGATTGGTCGAAGGTACATCAGCGCAGCGATTTGGAGCCGTTCGTTCCAGTCCGTCCGCAGCATTATGCGAAGGTGGTGCGCAGGGAAGTAATTGACAAGAAGAGAAAAGCGCTGCTGATCATGGGCAGCGGTCACTTCCGGCGGTCGCAGGGGGAAGCAAACTCGATCGAACGCGAACTGCGGCGGAGCGGAGCCTCGACTTACGTCGTTCTGGTGGGCAGCAACATCGTCGGAACACACGACCAGCTCGAACCGCGACTCACACAATGGAAGTGGCCATGGCTCGCTCCGGTTCGCGGAACCTGGCTTGCGGGTCTCCCGGCTCAGCCGATCCTCATGGGCGGCACGTCAGGCGATCCTTTTGCTCGCGGAACACTCGGAACATCAGCCGACGCTTTTCTCTTCCTCGGGCCAAACGAAGAGCTCACACAGGTCCGGGCCAGGCGCTCGGAAGTGATCGGCAGCGACTATGCTCGCGAAACTGAGCGGCGGCTGACCATCATCTTTGGCCGCGCATCGGCCGAATTTCTGCCAGCGGATGATTCCGGCGAAATCCCTCAGTTTCCGCGCGCCCGTAAATCAGCGCCGCCGATCCCAACGCCGAAGTCGCGGTAGTTGCCGCTCTGAGATCTCACCCAATCAATTGCGGCAGGATCTCTCCCGACGGTCCTCGCAGCGAAACATCCACACACGAGGACAGCGGCGTCTCGTCAAGGTTGATTTCGATCACCCGCGCGCCGGCGGCTTTCGCGAGCGGCACAAGCGAGGCGGCGGGATAGACGATCGCGGATGTGCCAACGACAAGCAGCACACCGGCGGACTCGGCGGCCTGTTGAGCGTGATCCCAGATGCTTCGCGGCAGTCCTTCACCGAACCAAACCACACCGGGGCGCACCAGCGCTCCACAGCGCCCGCAGCGCGGCGGCAGCTCCGGCAGGGGGACGCGCTCATCGCGGTTTTCGATCGCGCAGTGAGTGCAACGCGTGATCCAGATACTGCCGTGAATTTCGAGGATGTCGCGGCTGCCGGCGAGGCGGTGCAGACCGTCGACGTTCTGGGTCACAAGCGTAAACTGTGGCGCGCGCGCCTCGAGTTGCGCAAGCGCAAAATGGCCTGGATTGGGCTGCGCTCCGGCGATCAGACCCCGCCGCCAGTCGTACCACTCCCAGACGAGCTTCGGATCGCGCGCGAACGCTTCAGGCGTGGCGAGGTCTTCGGCGCGGAACTGACGCCAAAGCCCGGCGGCGCCGCGGAATGTGGGGATACCGCTTTCCGCGGAAATGCCTGCGCCGGTCAGCACACAAACCGAGTGCGCGTCCTGCAGCCACCGGCGCGGCTCGTGCACGTGTTGATGGTACGGCAGCAGCTACGATAAAAGGCAGCGTGTCGCTCACGGAATACAAGCGGAAGCGCGATTTCTCGAAAACTCCCGAACCGCAACCAAAGACTCCGCCTCCCAAAAAGCGCCCCGAGCCGTGCCGGTTCTTTGTGCAGCGGCACGATGCGACACGGCTGCACTACGATCTCCGGCTGGAAATCGACGGCACGCTGAAGTCCTGGGCGGTTCCGAAGGGCCCGTCGCTCGATCCCGGCAAGAAGAATCTCGCCATGCATGTCGAGGATCACCCCCTCGAGTACGGGCCGTTCGAGGGCAACATTCCCGCGGGCAATTACGGCGCGGGCAGCGTGATGCTCTGGGATTACGGCGCCGTCGAGTATCTGTACGACATGAGCGCGCACGATCAATACAAGCGCGGCGAGATCAAGTTTCGTCTCGACGGACAAAAGATCAAAGGCGAGTACGTGATCGTGCAGATGAAAGGCCGCGGCAAAGGAAACGAGTGGCTGCTCATCAAGAAGAAAGACGAGCACGCGGTCCCTGGGTGGGATCCCGAGGAGCACGCCTACAGCGTCAAGACCAGCCGCACCCAGGAGGAGATCGCGGCCGACCTGCCGCCGCGCAAGCAGACGAGGAGCGCGACCCGAGGCCGCGGCAAAGCGCCGAAACAGAAGAAGAGCAAGACGGGCTCCGATCCGGGAGACTTGCCCGGGGCGAAAACAGCCCCGCTGCCCGGGTTCTTCCCGCCGATGCTGGCATCGCTCGCGGCACGGTTGCCCCCGCCTGACAAGTGGATCTACGAGATCAAGTGGGACGGGGTCCGAGCGCTGTGCTACATCGACGCGGGCCGCATGCGGATGTACTCGCGGAACGGCAATTCGTTCGACAGGCAGTATCCGGAGTTGAGTCTCGCTCCGCGAAGCATCCATGCCGAGACTGCGATTCTGGACGGCGAGATCGCGGTGCTCGATCAGCAGGGCCGGTCGCGGTTCGAGCTGATTCAGCCGCGCATTCACCAGACGGACCCGAACGCCGCCGCGCACCTGGCCAGGAAGACGCCCGCGAAATTATTCGTCTTCGACCTGCTGTACTGCGACGGCTACGATCTGCGCGACGTGCCGCTGTTCGAGCGCAGGAAACTGCTGGCGGATATCGTCGAGCCAGGCGACCGAATTCGGGTTTCCGAACAGTTCCGGGCGAAACCCGAGGAGATGGTCCAGGCCGCGCGTCAGGCCGGCATCGAAGGTGTGATCGCCAAGTGTTTCGACAGCAAGTACGAATCGCGGCGCAGCAGGAACTGGCTGAAGATCAAAGTCGTCGGCCAGCAGGAGTTCATTATCTGCGGCTTCACGCACGGGGAGAGGGCGTACTTCAGCTCGCTCGTGCTGGGTCTGTATGAGGGCGGCCATTTGGTGTACGTCGGCAACGTGGGCACGGGATTCAATGACCGTAATTTGCCGGTCATCTGGGGCAAGCTGGAGCCGCGTATAACGGCGAAGTGCCCGTTCCGCAGCGTGCCGAGTATGCTGCGGCAGGCGACCTGGGTGAAACCGGAACTCGTGTGCGAGTGCAAGTTCGCGGAGTGGACGCGCGACGGCAAGCTGCGCGCCCCGGTGTTCCTCGGCCTGCGCACCGACAAACCGCCGAACGAGGTGGTTCGCGAGACGCCCGACACCACTCCCGCCGAGGAACGGCCGGCGCCCGCGGAGCTGATACCGAAGGGAGCGAAGGAGATCACCGCCACGATCGACGGCCACGCCCTGAAGTTCACCAATGTGCAAAAGGTGATGTTCCCTCGCGACAAGGTCACGAAGGGCGACATCCTGAACTACTACAACGCGGTTTCGGAGCTGATCATTCCGCACCTTGCCGACCGCCCGCTCTCGCTCAAGCGGTATCCGAACGGCATCGACGAAGAGTTCTTCTTCCAGAA
>DASSSG010000430.1:0-12862 GCA_035708545.1 Bryobacteraceae bacterium
CGGCGAGGGCCCTACGGCGGCCGCATGCCGGGGCCGGTCATGACCGGCCCGCGTACCCGGCCCGCGGGCGCCGGCGAGATCGCACGCGCTTCCGGCGGCGACAGCATGCGGATCGATGATGCGTCCGTCTTTCAGGAGACGCTGTCACGTCTACGCCAGCGGTACGCGCTGCACTATCACGCCGACGACACCTCCGCCCACGATGTCGACGTTCAGCTCGCCGCTGCGGCCCAGCGCCGTTATCGCGGCGCCGAAGTGCGCTTCCGCCGCGTGTCACAGCACGGCGGCTCGGCGGGTGAGGTGCAGGTGAGCCGGCGCGCTCCGGTCGAGCAACGCGAGCGGTCTGAGCCACGCGACATCGACGCTCCGCCGCGGCTGAGCCGCCGTCCCGCGGTGAACGAGCCGGAGGGCGCGCGCGGTCCGGCCGCGACCGACGCGGGTGGCTGGCGGCGTAAAGGCCAGGTGCAATCGGCGCCAGCTCCGGCCGACGCCGAGCAGGAACAGCCTCGTAAGGGCGGCTGGAGGAAACTCAAACCGGGCGAGCAGCCTTAGGTTAGCAGCCGCATCGGCTGGCGGTTCCAGTACGTCAGCGAGCGCCACGCCCACTCGAGCGGTCCGAAGCGGAAGTGGCGCAGCCAGATCGGGCTCACGATCATCTGCAGAATCCAGATCGCCGCAACCACGTAATACAACTGATAACGCTGGAGGCGGCCGTACATGGCGAGTCCGTACCCCGTGAAGAAGAACGCGCAGAGTATCGACTGCAGAATGTAATTGCTGAACGCCATCTGGCCGATCGCGCCGAGACGCGACGTCAGCCATCCCAACGCATGTTTCCGGCACAGCAGCATAATCATGCCCAGGTGACCGAGCGCGATCGAGAGCCGGCCGATATCGTAGGTGCTGCCCATCAGCGTCTGAGTCACCGGATCGAAGTTGCTCCTGATGATCACCGCCGCTGTCCAGGTATTGAGCGGAATGCCGATACCATAGCCGACGATAGCCATCAGCGCGTACGCCCGGGTCGAGCGCCCGGCGCCCAGCACACCCAGCTTCATGAGCGCCATGCCGAGAAACATCATGCTCCAGATGTCCCAGTTCATCGGCGAGTAGTAGGGCTTGCCATGGAACATTCCGATGAAACGGGCACGCGTCGCGATGACGGTGAGCGGATCGCCGCGCCAGCCCTGCGCGTCTTTCGCAAGCTCCTCCGCCGCCGGCCGGTTGAAGCGCCGCCAGTTCTCGTATTCCCTTTTTTGGTCCTGCTGCTCAGGGGTGAGCTTCTGTCCTTTCTGTTCGGCGGCAATGGCGGCACGGCCCCGCTCGAGCATAGTGCGCTGTCCGAATGAGTGGCCGACGTAAGCGAGCGAGGTAAGCACCAGGAAGACCGAGCCGGTGATGAGCAGCCCGCGCGCGCTCATCCTGCGGAATGGGTACAGGATCAGCGCGCACAAAGCGTACGGATAGAGAATGTCGCCGAGCCAAAGCAGATATGCGTGCGCGATGCCGAACAGCAGCAGCCACAGCGTACGGCGGTAATAGATGTCGGCGGCGTCTCCGCGCTTTTCGAGCCGGGAGGTGAGCAGAATGACGCTGGCACCGAACACGAGCGAGAACAGACAGCGCATCTTGCCTTCGGCGAGGACATGAAGCACGGCCCAGACCGCGAGGTTCGGACCCCCGGAGCCTCCGGCAACGGTCGGATTATCGTATGCGCCGCCGTAAATGCCGAACGGCACGATGTTCATGAGTAAGATGCCAAGCAACGCGAAGCCCCGGAGAGAATCGAGTGCCGTGATGCGCTCGGTTTGATCTACCGGGGCAGGTGCGGCGGTTCGCGACTCTTCGATGCGCGTTATGGGCGCGGGCGCAGTCGCGGCCGCGGCAAATCCGGACGTGATTCCAGCCTGATCGGGCTCCATGCGGAACTCGCTGTGATCGCGCCAGTATAGCGCATGGAGTGGCGGCCACCCGCCGCTTTTCGCGCAGAACAGCTCAGGTTCAGGGTCCGGTTTCGTATTTCATCACGACCGATACCCGGCGATTGCGGCTGTCGGTGGGGTCCGAGGGGAAAAGGATGCGCCGGTCCGCGTAACCGCGGATCTCCGCGATCTGGTCCGGCCGCACGCCGTGCGCGAGCATGATGCGCCGCGCCATGTTCGCGCGATCGAAAGACAGCTCCCAGTTGCCGTAGGCGTCTATGGCCTTGGATTTGTACGGGCGGGCGTCGGTGTGGCCCTCGATGGCAACGGGGTTCTGCACGCGGCCGAGCTCGAGCGCAAGCAGCCGGAAGAGCGCTTCGCCATTGGCAGTCGGCCGCGGGCTCCCGGTCTCGAAAAACATCCCGCCATCGCTCTCGAGGAGTTCCACGCGCAGGCCTTCCCCGGTCATGGTGAACTGCACGTTCTGCGCAAACCTACGGAAGCCGGGCAGCCTCTTCATGGCCGCTTCGAGCTTTCTGCGCAGGTCGCCGACATTGTTTGCATCGACCGCGAGCCCTTCACCGGAGCCCGCGTGCGCGGTTCCGAAGTGTTTGGCGTGCCCCTTCGGATCGCGGAAGTAGCCGCCCACGGCTTCTCGGATTTCGCGGCTGCTGCTCATCAGCCAGAGGACGATAAAGAGAGCCATCAGGGCAGTGACGAAATCCGCATAGGCTACCTTCCAGGCGCCGCCTCGGTGCAGACTGTCTGCCGGATGCGGGTTCATGGCTCATCAGGCGGTCTGCGTTTCGGGCTGCGGTTCAGAGGCGCCGGCGCCGGGTGCGGGCGCATGTACCTGTCCGGGCTGCGGGATGCGCGTATTGCGCCGGAGCTCATTCTCCATCTCGTCGAAACTCGGCCGCAGGTCGACCGGTATGCAGCGGCGGGCGGTCTCGGCCGCGACCAGCGGCGATGAGCCGCGCATGGACGCGATCATCGCCATGCGAATCACCTGGAAGTATTCGTTGCGCGCGCGGGCCAGGCAGTCGAGGTGGCTCGATATCGGGCCGACGACTCCATAGCACAGGAGAATGCCCAGAAAGGTGCCGACCAGGGCGGCCGCAACCTTGTGCCCGATCTCCGATGCCGGTCCGCCGAGCGCCTGCATGGTTACGACCACACCGAGCACGGCGGCTACGATGCCGAGTCCGGGGAGCGAATCGGCGATCGTGACCAGGCTTGCGACGGGTTCATGCGAGCCTCGCCGCTGGACGTCGATGTCGGCGATCATGATGCGTTCCATCTCCTCGGGATCCAGTCCTGCCGACAGTGCGATGCGCACGGAATCGCAGACGAACGCAACCGCGATCGGGTCCTTGAGAAAAGAGGGGAAATTTGCAAACAGCTGGCTGTTTTCGGGCGACTCCACGTCATTCTCGAGCACGGTAATGCCGCCGCGACGGCTGAACGCAAAAAGCGTGTACAACAGCCTGAGGGTACTCAGGTAGAAGCTGCGCGAATAGCGCGGCTGGTGGCGCGCGGCGAGCAGCAGGCCGATAAGGCGGCGCAGGTTCCGGGCCGGGTTGGAGACCAGCACGATGCCCAACGCTCCGCCGCCGATAATCACGAGCTCGCCGGGTTGTAACAAAACAGCGAGTTGGCCGTTCTCCATCAGGTACCCGGCGACCACAGACCCGAATACCAGAAGAATGCCGAGGATAACCAGCACAACGGTACTTATCGGTGCCGCGGGCTGGTACTTGAAGGAAAAACGGCACGCTTTCTGGAAGGAGCGCGCGCCGAATCGTGGGGTCGCGTTAGCCAGCTGTCGCCTGCGGAATCAAGCGGCCGGTCATTCCGGGGTAGCCGGAAGCGGAGAGGCTGAGCAGTTCGAGGATCGTCGGAGCTATATCGGACTGCGTGACCCTAAGCTCGGGCTTGTAGCCCGCGGCTGGGGTGTCGGGTCCCAGAATCGCGGCCCACATCTCCTCGGCGCCGGCGACTTTCGTGCCGTGAGCGTGCCAGTCCTCCGGCGTGCGCCCGCGGCCATGATCGGCAGTAACGACGAGGGTCGTGGAACCGCGGTAGTGGCTGTCGCTCTCGACGAAGCGCCACAGGTCGTGCAGACACTGATCGAAAAAGTGAATCGTGTCCAGCACACGGTCATATCGCTTGTCGTGCGCCCAGTCGTCCATTTCGCCGAGCGAGATGTGGATCAGCCGGGGTTGGCGGTGCCGCATGTACTCGAGCGCGAGCTCGAACGTGATGTAGTCATGCCGAACCGAAGGCCATGGAGTGAGCATGAGAAACTGCAGCTCGCCGAGATTCTTCATACGGGCCGGGACTCCGGGCTCTTCGTACCGTTTGTACCCTGCGTTAATCACGACGGTTCCTGGCGTGCGCTCGCCAATGTACGGGAACATGTCCCATGAGCCGAACAGCGCGACGCCTGTGCGTGGCAACGCGAGCCTGCGCCGCACGTATTCGAGCACGGTTTCTGTCGGATTCTGCACCGGCTGGTTACCGCGGATTTCGTCGTCCTGGGAACGTCCGGTGAGTATCTCGGCGTAACCCGGGTACGACACCCGGTAGGCATTCGTAACCGCTGCCGGCACAATCAGACCCCGGCTCGCGATATGATCCCAGACGAACGGCATCAACTGCTCGCGCGTCAGGACAGGAATCTTCTTTTCGCCGCCCGCCAGCCGCGGATCGGAGCCGTGGAAGAACTCCTGCCTGCGTATGCCGTCGGCGGTCACCAGAACGACGTTCCGTGTACGCCGATGTACGGCCTGGGTGGGATCCGCGCGCAACGCCGGGCCGAGGCAGCTCAGCACCAGTTGGCGGCGTGTGATCACTTTGCGGGCGGGCGGATCTCGTCAAGCACGCGCTGTGCTCCGTAGACTTTGTCGAGCGAGTCGAGGATGATCTGGCTGTGTACTGCCACTGCGCGATTGACGGTTTCGTCGAACCAGAATGCGCCGCCGAGGGAGTGGATGTTGCCGTCGAAGATGAGACCCACAATCTCGGCGTTCTGGTTGATCATCGGCGATCCGGAGTTGCCGCCGATGATGTCGTTGGTAGTTACGAAGTTGAAGGGCGTCGTCTGATCCAGCCTTCCCTTTGCCTGCAGCCAGCTGTCCGGCAGCGCGAACGGATCGCGTCCGGTGTGCCGTTCGTAGACGCCGCCGACAATGGTGAACGGGTTGATCCTGCGTCCGTTCTCTTCCCAGCCGCGAACGGCGCCCCAGGACACGCGCGGCGTAAATGTCGCGTCCGGATACAGGGAAGTCCCGTACACCGCGAAGCGCGCGCGTCCGAGGAGCTCGTGGTTCTTTTTCAGGACGCCCTCGACTTCGCGTTCGTAACGCGTACGGATGGCACGCGCGTGTATGTCGACCTGCTGCGCAAACCGGATCATGGGGTCACCGCTCGCAGTGATGGCGGCCTTCCCTCCCTCGAACAGCTTCCTGCGGAACGCGACATCCTTCAGCTGCGTGCGATTGACAAGCTCGGCCGCAACCTCGCGAGGTGAGCGCCTGCCGAGAAGCTCGCGGACGAAGGCATCGTCGGGACCCAGCTCCTCGCGCAGCCTGGTAAGCGAGAACGTCAGGGTCTCGATCTGCAGCTCGTTATAGATCGGTGCGGGACTAAAGAGGTCTTCTCTTAACTCGGGGAGCTTTGCATCGGTGAATTCAGGCAGCCGCTTCTCGTTTGGTTTCGGAAGCTCCTCGGCCGCACGAACCAGATTCTTCGCGAGCGTGTACAGGCGTGACCGGAAACCACGGTTCTTCTCAATCATCAGGTACGGTGTCGCAAGAGAACGCTCTCTGCGGACGGCCTCGGCGAGCGCGTCCCATGCGCCGGCGTACTCGCTGGTCCACCGGGGATTGTTTTTGATCTTCCGCCGGAATTCGCGCTCGCGTTCGGCGCGCCGGCCGAAGGCCGCGTTATCGGTCAGAGCGGCATGCTCGCCGCGGTAGGCCTTGATGCTGTTTTCGACACTGAACAGCATGGTACTGGAGATACGCGCCTGCTCGGCTCCCTTTGTCTGGAACTGGGTCAGAATTCCGCGAAGCTCGGACAGATACAGCAGGTAATCCGGCAGTTTGCGATCGCGGAGAAACTCGAGTTCGGCAACGGTATGCTCGCGCTCGGTCGTGCCGGGGTTCCCGACCACGAAGGTGAGCATGCCGTCTTTCGCACCCTCACGCGACCACCTGAAATAGTGCTCGGTCTTCGCAGGCCGGCCGTTTTCCCAGGCGCGCAGGAAGCTGACGTCGAGGTCGTAACGCGGGAACATGAAGTTGTCGGGGTCGCCCCCGAAGAACGCGATCGCCTTCTCCGGGGCGAATACCAGCCTTACATCCTGATAGCGGCGATATTTGTACAGGTCGTAACGGCCGCCCCCGTAGAGCGAGACGACCTCGCAGAGGACGTCATCGCCGGTCGTGCACTCGCGCGTGATCTTCGCTTTCTCGGCATTGAGCGCGTCGGTGAATTCCTGATCGGTGCGGCCGCGCGTTCCGTCATTCACGCGCGCGGTGACGTCGGAAATCCCGATCAGCCGGTTCAGTTCGGTGTTTGGGCACTTCAGCTCCTGCGCCTGCGACTTCGCATAAAAACCTTTGGTCACCATGTCGTTCTGCGGCGTCGACAGATCCTGCACGCATCCGACAGCACAATGGTGGTTGGTCATCACGAGTCCGTTTGCGGAAACGAAACCGGACGAGCAGCCGCCGGCGATGCGTGCGGTTGACAATCGCACATGATCGAGCCATTTCGTGTCGGGCCTGAATCCGTACCTCTGAGCAACGACATCGGACGGAAAGTTGTTAAACGTCCACATGCCCTCGTCGGCGCGCAGAAACGCCGCAAGCACAACGACTGGAAGGACGAGACCGAGATGAAGCTTTATCGAACGCACTCACTTCATGATAGATTGCACGGTCGGGATGGAAGTGTCAGAGCCCGTGCCCTTCAGCGATGGCGAGCAGGTACGCGCGGGGACGTTGTATATCGCCGCGACGCCGATCGGCAATCTGGAGGACATCACGATTCGCGCGCTGCGGATCCTGAAACAGGTTGACGTGGTTGCGTGCGAGGACACCCGGCACACGCGCAAGCTGCTGGAGCACTACGGAATTCGAGCGCGCGTGATCAGCTACCACGAGCACAACGAGAACGCACGCGCGGGCGAGCTGATCCGGCTGCTGCGGACGGGCGCGAGTGCGGCGCTGGTTTCCGACGCGGGAACGCCGTTGATTTCCGACCCCGGCTATCGCGTCGTCCGGGAAGCGGTTCGTGCAGGCTTTGCGGTTGTGCCGCTGCCGGGGGCATCTGCTTTGCTGACGGCGCTCGCAGGCTCGGCACTGCCGACCGATTCCTTCTACTTCGGAGGGTTTCTGCCGGCGAAAGCGGCGCAGCGGCGCAACGCGCTGGAGGCGGTGAAGACCCTGCCGGCGACGCTGGTGTTCTACGAGGCGCCGCACCGGATCGCGCAGTCACTGGCCGACATTGGCCAGGTGCTCGGCGAACGCGAGCTTGTCGTGGCACGTGAGCTGACAAAGATCCATGAGGAGTTTCTGCGCGGAACGCCGGCCGAGATTGCGCAGCAGCTCGACGCGCGCGCATCGGTGCGCGGTGAGATGACAATCGTCGTTGGAAAGGCGGCGGCTTCCGCGACCGGTGACTACCGAGGGCTTGCCGATGCCGTCGATGAGCTGGTTGCGACCGGGCTCCCCACCATGGCGGCAATCAAGAAAGTGGCGCATGATCGCGGCATACCCAAGCGCGAGGTCTACGCCGAGTACCGGCGTGCCGGACGGCCACGCCAGATCTCCCCGACAGCGTCCGAGTAAGACCTGCAAATCATCTGATATTTTTAGACTGATTGCCTCGACTGGTCCACAGATGAATTCCGCGCCTCACGGCTCCACGACTGACGAGCAACCCTTGTACCTGGCCCCGCCATGGGAACCACACAAGACTCTTGCCTGGCTCGAGAAAGTGCTCAACGTTCAGTCGATGTTGTTCATGACTGACCTGCTTCCGGTAATCCGGCAACTCCTCGCCGGCTGGCCGAGCGATCAACCCGTGCGCGTTCTGGATGTCGGAACCGGCGCCGGCGCGGGAGCCAATCTGCTTGGCGAGCTATACTCCGGCGCCTACCCTCCTCTGATGCAGGTCGATGCGATCGACATCGCGGGCTCCTATCTTGCCGAGTACGCGCGTGCGAAATTCCGCTACATCAACTATATAGTGGGCGACGCATTGCAGCTCCCGGCGGCGAATCCCTGGGATCTCGTGATCTGCTCTCATACGATCGAACACATCGACGAGCCGTTCGCTTTCATGGCGGCCCTGCAGCGCCTCGCCCGGCACTGGGTGCTGATGTACGCACCATGGAACGAGCAGCAACTTGTGGACGGCCATCAGAATTCGATCGACGAGGAGTACATCCGACGGACCGGTGCGACCAGCTGGAAGACGATTGACTCCCGCGGCTGGGGTCCCTGCGTGTACTTCGTTTTGCCCGGGTCAGCCGCCTGAGCGGGCAAAACAACGGACACGGACAGGGCTTCGCGACGTTCGGTGCGAAGAAGAGAGCCGTTAACCACCTGGCGTCGATCTGCACAGCGATGCGGCCATACGCTTTCGTGATCTTCACCTGAGTGAAGGCACAGGCCGACTGACAAGAGCACAATCAGCTTCAGGTCTGCACTATTTCGCGGGGGCGAACTTCTGAACGCGCCAGTTCTTGATTTCGGCGACGTAGATGCTGCCGCTCGGGCCCACGGCGAGGTGATGCGAGTAATCGAGGAGGCCAGGGATTTTTCCAGGGCCGCCGAGCACCCCGAGTATTTTCCCGTCCAGGTCCGTTTTCAGGACGCGATTGTTGTAGCCATCGCACAGGAAGAGGTTGTCATCGCTTGTGATGACGACGCCCCACGGCGAGCCGACGTGTTTCCACTGTGTGATGAACCTGCCGTCAGCATCGAACACCTGTATGCGGCGGTTCTCGCGATCACCGACGTAAATGCGTCCGCGCTTGTCGGTGGCGATCCCATGCGGCAGGTCAAACTCGCCCTCGCCAGCGCCCTTCTTTCCCCACGTTCGGACGAACCTGCCTTCGCGCGTGTACTGAACCACCCGCGAATTACCGTAGCCGTCGGTGACGTACACGTCTCCGTTCAGACCGAATGCGATATCCGTCGGGCGATTGAACAGGTCGTTGGTCTCGCCTTTCGTGTTCTTCCGCCCGAGTACCATGCGGACGCGGCCTTTATCGTCCATCTTCACGACGATGTGGCCCTGGTCGTCGGCGGCCCACAGATTCCCTTCGCGATCAAACTTCAGCGCGTGTGGCCGGACGAACACGCCGTCGCCCCACGTCCTGACCATCGTGCCGTCCTTATCGAACTCGATGATCGGGTGCGGCCCGCGGTGAAAGACAAACACGTGCTCGCGTTTATCCACCGCGACACCCGGGGTCTCTTCGAATGTCCATCCGGCGGGGAGCGCCGGCCAGTTCGGATCCACTTTGTGGCCCAGCTTCGGCCAGTTCTCCTGCGCGGCCACCACCACGGCCAGAGCCAGCATCGCAGTTATCGCTCGCATTGGCATAGCAGCCCATCGTATCCGAACTCCCGCCGCTGTGCTATTCCTGAATGCCATGCAGAAACATCTCCTCGCCGCCTGCCTGCTGATTGCCTCGAGCGCGTTTGCTCAAAAGAAGGTGACCGAGATCGTCAAGCCGACCACACCCGAGGATGACTCGAAGCCGAACAGCGACAAGGTTCCCGAGGTGTATGCGATTTCAGGCCAACTGAAGCGCGTGGTCGTTCTGCGCTTCAAGTATCAGGCGGATCTGCTGGCGGGAATCGAGAAGATGGTGAAAGAGCAGAAGATCAAAAATGCCGTCTTCCTGTCGGGAATCGGCTCCCTCAGGAACTATCACATTCATTCGGTGAGCAACCGCGAGTTCCCGTCGAAGAACGTCTTCAGCAGGGACGCCACGGCTCCCGCGGATATTGTCAGTATCAACGGGTACGTGATCGGCGGCCGCGTTCACGCGCACATGACACTGACGAACGAGCAGCACGCCTTCGGCGGCCATATTGAGCCTGACAACAACGTGTTCACATTCGCCATCGTGACGCTCGGTGTCTTCGATGATTCCGTCGATCTGAGCAAAGCAGACGATAAAACGCACCGGTGACGATTGCAGGCACTACACTGAGAGCTATGCTCAGCCGCCGCCACTTCCTCGCCGCCGCCCTGGCCACGAAAGCTCTCGCCGCGCCCGAAGACTCGAAAGGCGAATGGCGCAACCGTCAAAGCGGCGTGTCCTACCGCCGCCTCGGCCGAACCGGTTACATGATCTCCGAGGTCGTGATGGGCGGCAACACGATTACGCCCGCGAGCTATGAGCATGTCCTCGCCGCCATTGATCGTGGTCTCAACTACCTCGACACCGCGCCCGCCTACGGCCGGACCGCGAGCGAACACGGTTACGCGAGAGTACTGAAGGCGCGCCCGCGCGACAAAGTCTTCCTCAACACGAAGGTCAGCCTGTGGGACATCAACCGCAACCAGCAGTTCCGCACGATCTTCGACAGCCTCCCGGCGACCGAGCAGGAGCGTCTGCGCAAAGCCGCCAACGAATACATCGAATCGAGCAAAGCCGCCGATCCCGAGTATTACGTCGATTACTTCAAAGGCCAGCGCCAGGAACTTGACGATGCCGCGCTGTCCAACGTCATGGAGAAGGAGTACGGCCGCAAGATCGATCGTCAGGTGAATTACAAACAGCTCATCCTGAAATCGGTCGACGAGAGCCTCGCCCGTATGGGCACGGCCCATCTCGATCTGCTCATGTGCCCGCATGGAGTCAGCACGCCGTTCGAGCTGAAGAACTACCCGGAGATTTTTGAAGCGTTCGAAATCCTGAAGAAAGCCGGCAAGGTACGGCACTTCGGCATTTCCGCCCACACTGATCCCGCCAACAACCTCGCTGCCGCCATTGACTCGGGCGTTTACTCCGCCGCGATGGTCGCCTTCAATGTTGTCAATGGAGAGGGCGTTCAGCCCGTGCTCGCGCGAGCAAAGCAGCGTGATTTCGGCGTGATCGCGATGAAGGTGGCCCGCCCGGCAACGCGCCCGGACGCGTCGCGACGGCTCAATGACGCCGTCCCGGGCGACCTCAAGCCGCAACAGAAAGCCTACATCTGGGCGCTGCGCAACCCGAACCTCTCCGCCGTGATCTCGGAGATGGTGAGTCAGACGCACGTAGACGACAACCTTCCGCTTGCCGCAAAACGCGACAGCCGCAGTTGATATTTTCGACAGCAGCATTCGATCAATGGCCGCAACAACTTACGTAAGAAATCGCAGCAGCGCCTGTTGACATCTTCGACACCCTCGCGGCGAGCGCCTCCGAGCCTGTCGCTAACTCCCACATAACATGTGAGTTTCTCCTGCACTTCCGGCGGGAGTTTGGAAGCCGGCGTGTCTTTATACAGGTCGCTATGACTGTCCTGCTGATGTTGGCGACCTTCCTGACCTTCGCCGTTGTCGACTACCTGTTGAACCGGAAGAAGGCCCTTCAGCTCGCGCCGGAACCGCGTGTGCCCGAGCTGGCTTACGTCGACGGTTTCCTCGTCCCGGAGAACGTCCGCTTTCATCCCGGCCACACCTGGGCGATGAGCGAACGACGCCAGCTGATGCGTGTCGGCATGGACGAGTTCGCCGCCGCGCTCGCCGGCAAAATCGAGAAGATCGAGTTACCGAAGCCGGGGACGTGGATTCGCCAGGGGCAGAAGATGATCGCCGTCACAAGAGGCGGCGAGCGTACAGAACTCGTGTCCCCGGTCGAAGGCGAAGTCACCGCGGTGAACGAAACCGCGCTCGCCGACCCGAAGCTGCTTCGTTCGGATCCGTACGGCAACGGCTGGCTGCTTACGGTCAGCGTGCCCGACGAGGAGAACACCATCCGGAATCTGCTGCCTCTGGCGATGGTCCGCGCCTGGATGCGCGATGCCGTTTCGAGGCTGTATGCGCTGCAGCCACAACTGGTTGGCGCGGTTGCGGCCGACGGGGGCCGTCCGGTCGAGGACCTGCTCGCCGCCGCGCCGCAAGCCTCCTGGACTGCTGTCACGCGGCAGTTTTTCCTGACGGAGTAGTACTCGCCGCCGCCTGGATTTCAAATTGCACTTGATACGGGGTTCAGCCCCGAGGGAGCGTGAAATGGCGAATGCTGTTCTTTACGACAGCACCCTCTGCGTGGGATGCCGCGAATGTGAGCGAGCGTGCGCAGAGCGCTGGAAGCTGCCCTGGAACGACAGGATCGCGGCTGAAGAAAGACTTTCCGCACACAAACTGACGGCGATCAGGACGCACGGCGAGCGCTACAGCCGCCGTATGTGCATGCACTGCACGGACCCGACCTGTGTGTCGGTGTGCCCTGTCGGGGCGTTCACGAAAACGGCGCTCGGGCCGGTCGTTTACGACGAGAAAAGATGTATGGGCTGCCGCTACTGCATGCAGGCGTGCCCGTTTAACGTCCCCGTGTACGAGTGGACCGCGCGCCTGCCGCGGGTCCGCAAGTGCGACCAGTGCTATGACCGGCAGGTTGCAGGCAAGACGACGCGCTGCGCGGAAGCCTGCCCTACCGGCGCGACCATCCTTGGCGAGCGCGATGCGATGATCGCCGAAGCACGCAAGCGCATTGCCGAGAAGCCGGCCGAGTACTACAACGCGATCTACGGCGTGAGTGAGGTCGGCGGCACATCGGTATTTATCCTCTCCGCGGTGCCGTTCGAGAAGCTCGCATTGCGGACCGACCTTCCGAGGCAGGCGCTGCCGCCGCTCACGGCGGGCGCGCTTTCATTCGTGCCCGATGTCACGGCTGTCGGCGCGACGCTGCTGGGCGGAATTTACTG
>DASSSG010000431.1:0-11845 GCA_035708545.1 Bryobacteraceae bacterium
TCCGCGCCGAATTCGGCGGCGACATCGAAGTCGCCATGGAGTTCCACGGCTACTGGAATCTGCCCAGCGCGATTCGCATTGCTCAGGAACTGGAACCGCTCGCGCCGATGTGGCTCGAAGAGATGCTGCCGCAGGACAATCTCGCGGCTTACGCCGAGCTCGCCGCCGCAACCTCGCTCCCGCTGTGCGTGAGCGAGCGCCTGATGACGCGATGGGGCTTTCGGGAGTTGTTCGATAACGGGGCGGCCCGGATTGTCATGCCGGACATCGCCTGGTGCGGCGGCATCTCGGAGGCGAAGAAGATCGCCGGCATCGCGGAGACTTACTACCGCCCTGTCGCGCCGCACAACTGCGGGGGCCCCGTCCTGCACGCGGCCTCGCTGCATCTGGCGGCCAACCTCACGAACCTTTTCATTCTCGAAACCGTGCGGCGGCACTATGGAGACGAATATCGCGGGCTCGTTACGCAGACCTACTCCGCAACAGAGAACGGGTTCATGCCGCTGCCGGAAGGCCCCGGTCTCGGTGTGGAACTGAACGAGGAGATCTACAGGCGAGAGGACGTTGTAATCAGGAAACTTCAGTAGCGCAGCAGCTTTTCACGCCATGCATGCCGCTGAGAGGAAGCGGGCTTTCGGATGGCGAGGGCCGCCGAGACGACAGCCCGCCCCCGTGCCGGATCAGAACTACTTCGGCGGTGTTGTGCCGGACGTGCCCGTTCGCCCGGTGGTGTCGGCGGCCGCCCCAGTTGTATCCCCTGTTGTCGCCGGAGTGCGATTGCGCCGGGTGCGACGCCGGGTCTTCTTTCCCTGTGTCTCACCCGGAGGATTCACCGCTCCCGACATCCCTGCGCCGGTGCCCTGACCGCTTGCGCCGCTGGTGGTTCCGCTCGTGGCTCCGCTCGTATCTGTCGTACCGGTCCGGGTTCGGCGACGTCGCCGCGTGGAGGTGTCCGCCGTGCCGGTCGTATCAGTCGAGCCGGAAGTCATGCCGGCGCCAGACCCGCTCGTCGATCCCGATGAAGAAGACCCCGGCCGTCGAGTTTTACCGGTCCCAGTGGAACCTGAAGTGCCGCCGGTCTGCGCGAACATCATCGGTAATGCAACAACTGTGACGAGCGTCGAGAATAGTATTTTCCGCATCCCCCCTCCTTGTTGGTGGAATATTCAGACACGAGACGCGACCATAGTTCGCAGGTCTCACTTTAACGGTGATTCACACCACACGATAACGAACACTTTCACTCGGCTGCCCTCGACCGGCGCAAATCACCACGCCCTGCCCCCCGCATCGCCCCAGTACCAGAACGTACCGCCAGCCAAATAGCGAATTACCTGATATCCTCGAGCCGCCCCCTCCGCTTACATTGTCCTGAGAGGTCAGTCTTGAGAGTCGCCGTATGAGTAACGCAGCAATGGTCATTGCTCTCCTTGGTGGGACGTTTGTGCTCGCGCTCGCCATTGATCGCGGGGTGCCGAACACGCTCGAAGCGGCCGCCGACATCATCGAAGCTTTCGCAACCCGGGCGGTGGCAAACATCAGGCGGTGCGCGGTGAAGCTCCGCGCCCGACACGCAGAGATCGAGCGAGCCAACCGGCGGCGGCATCGCCCCAACGGTATAGCGGTGGCCGCTGCCGCGAATGAGACTCGTAATGCCGCGTGATGACAACAAACGGTGATAGGTGTCCCAGCCGCCCAGAGGTCTCGTTACCCGGAGATCATTTCCGACTGCAGGCACAGCACATAACCGCGGCAGGCAGTCATCTCGTTTGGCCTATCGAATCGGATCCTGCCGAGATCGAGCTGCCAGGACACTGGCGGAGTGCGCGTTCGAATGCTATCTGACGAACTCGTGTCCAGACTCGTCTTCCTGATTGTTGTCTGAGGCACTAAACCGTACTGTTACTAATGGCATATGGTTACTACAACGAAAACAGTACATAACCGTCTTAGTGCAGCAATTCCGGGACGGGTCAATCGCGGCCGATTACCTCCACCTCAATGAGGAAGAGATTGCCCGTTACTGCGGTGGCACTGCCTCTCCCGACGAGAAACGTTCGATCGACCACCATATCGCCATCTGCGGCGGATGTCGCGACCGGCTCAAGCGGGCCCTGCAGAAGAACAACTCCACAGAGGCCTGAGCGTGCGGCGTCGCGATCTGCTGAGGCTGCGATAGACTAATTCAAACCCGCTCATTTTTCGCAATTCTGCCAGGAAAGTCGCGTGCAAATTCGTTTCGCCACCAAACTGCTGCCGGTTCTCTCACTTCAGTTCTGCGGCTTACTCGCAGCGCAGGAGCCGATCCGATTGTCGGGCGGCACGACCTCAACGCCGGCGGCCGACTGCACGCTCCAGATCGCCACGGTCTCGCTCGCCGTCGGCGTCGTGGGCGTCGCATATTCTCAGCCGCTGGGGGCATTCGGCTGTCCCGGGCCGCTGACGTGGACGGTAACGTCCGGATTCTTACCGCCCGGCCTGACTCTCAATCCGCAAAGCGGCGTAATCGCCGGAGTTCCCACAGCCGTCGTCAACGCGAGCTTTACTGTCCGTGCCCGGCATGCCAGCGGTGCGGAGGCTGCGAGCACGTTGACACTCGAGGTCCGCTTCTGCGCGCCCGAAGTAGCCACACTTTTCGTGCCGGTGGGGATCATGGGCCAGCCCTATTTCCATCAACTGGTAGTCGCGGGCTGTCCTCTGCCGTTCACGTGGCGAGTCAGCGCCGGGGCTCTGCCGGCCGGACTCACCCTGAACCCGGGCACCGGAGTTATCAGCGGGGCTCCGACCGAACTTATCACGACCACATTCACCGTCACCGCGCAGCACCTCGGTTTGTTCGAGGCCAGCAGGACCTACACGCTGATCGTGATCAACTGCAGCCTGCGTTTTCTCACTCCCGCGCTGTCGGACGGAGCCATCGGACAGCCGTATTCGGACGCATTGTGGACGTCGAACTGCACTCCTGTGACGATGAGCATTACGGTCGGCTCTCTGCCGCCGGGACTCCAGCTCGATCCCGACACGGGCGCCATCAGCGGTACGCCTTCGGCCGTGGGGACGTGGACTTTCACCGTCACAGCCCTGCACCGGGAGACTGGAATCAGCGCAAGTGCTGACTACAGCATCCGCATCGGCGCCGGCTGTCAGATCACGACCTCAGCGCCACCGAACGGCACCGTGGGAGAACCGTACACACACACGCTCGAGGTTGCCGGATGCCGCTCACCGCTCACATGGTCCGTCTCGACGGGAGCACTGCCGGCGGGGCTAACGCTGAACAGACAAACCGGCACTATCAGCGGCACGCCCACGGCGATGGGTCGATTTGTCTTCGCGCTCACGGCGGAAGAGCCCGCAGGCGCCCGGGTAACGAAAACAATCACGCTCGTGATCGAGGCCGCTCCACCGCTCCGCATCACGCCCTCGAGCCTGCAGTTTACGGCCACGGCCGGAACACCCGTGTCGAGCGTGCAGAATATCCTGATCGGCGCCTCCGGGGCGACCGCGGCAAGGGCCAGCGTCCAGAGCGCCCCGCCATGGCTTCGGCTGAGCAGCATGGCGGCTTCAATACCCGGTCTCATACAGACGTCCGTGGATGCGGCCATCCTCGCCACGGGCGTTTACCGCGGCCAGATTCAGATCGCATCCGGGGCATCGGCCGCTGTCATCCCGGTGACGCTCACGGTCACGAGCAGGAGCGCCCCGCTCGCGCTCGAATCCTCGCTCATCCTTCTCACCGCTGTCGAAGGTTCAGCTGTACCCGTGAGCCGGAGCGCGGCATTCGTCAGTGACGGTGGAGCAGGAGCGATGTTGTCGATTACGGTAGACGATCCGGAATTCTCGCCGTGGCTGGCAGTCGCGCGCTCCACCGAGCAGAACCAATCGGCAGTCACGGTCACTGCCAACCCCACAGGCCTGCGCCACGGCACCTACAGGGGAGCAATTCGTCTCCAGAGCTCCGAGCAGAACACCACGGCAGGCGTCATCCTGCAGGTCTTGCCTCGCGCTCCAATTCTGGACCTCGATTTTGACAGGGTGACATTCCGAATGGCTGCAGGCGCCGCAGGCCCGCAGGCGCAAACCGTCCGGGTTCTCAACCGCGGCGCCGGCCTTCTGAACTGGTCGGCGCGAATCGCGGAGATCAGCGGCGGCGATTGGCTGTCCATCTCACCATCGAGCGGCGTCAGCGATGCGGCCGATCCGGCAGGGTCTTCAACGTTGACGTTTTCAATACGCACCGCCGGCCTGAGCGCACCGGCGACACAGGGCTGCCGCGACGCTCGAGTGCAGCTGAGCACCGCCGACGGCGATGTGTCGCGCTTCGTGATCGTCACATTGTGTGTCACTGCAGCAAGCGCCGAGTATCTCCAGCCCTCACGCGCGGAGCAGCCGGGCGCTTTCTTCGCCGATACGTTCGTCGTCACTGCCGACAGATCCGCTGCCCTGGCGACGAGGAGCTTCTCTGTCGCGAGCACATCGGTCACTTCCGTGCCGGTCGCTGTCGCTTCAGCAGTGACGAGCGAGGCCAGCGCTAACTGGCTCACGGTTTCGGCGTCAGCCGCTTCTGCCTCGGCCTCACAACCCGTGCAGTTTACCTGGACAGCAAGCGCGGCCGGACTGCCCGTGGGCGTATACCGAGGCGCGATCGCGTTCCAGGCCGGCGCCTCTCCCGTGAAATCCACGGAGGTTTCCCTGATCGTTGTCGACAGATCGAGGCCGTGCGTGCCCAGACGCGCGGTTATGGTTCAGACCGGCCTCGAGGCGAATTTTCAGCGTCCCGCAAGAACCGTGGTCCCGCTTGCCGTGCGCGTGCTCGACGACTGCGGTAATCCGGTGGACAATGCCGCGCTTCAGATGACGGCCGGCGGCCCCGGGTCTGCGCCGGTGAGCATTGACCTCCGCGGTTCCGGAAACGGCTTCTACACCGGACAATGGCAGCCGCAGTCGCAGGGAGCAGTGGACGTAGTGTTCAGAGTCATTGCGCCCGGTCTCGCAGGCGAGCAGAAGAGACTCGCCGGAACGGCCGGACCGCCCATTGATCCTGCCGCCCCGGTTTTGACTGCTCTCGTGAACGCAGCGAGCTTCCTGGCGACCGCGGTCGCGCCCGGCAGTATCGTGACTGCCTTCGGCTCTAATCTGCTGTCGAGGAGCGGCCTGAACGCCGGATTTGCGGCGTCATTTATCCCGCTGCCCGCGGAACTCGGAGGTACTCAGCTCTGGATCGGCGGGCACTCTGCTCCGTTGTATTTCGTCAACCAGACGCAGATCAACTTCCAGGTACCGTTCAGAGTTCCGGTCGACCGCCCCACGCAGGTGATGCTCAGGGGCGGCGACCGCTTTGCCGGTTTGCCCGATCTGGCGCCCGTGCAGGCGGTCGATCCGGCAATATTCAACCTGCAGGTGGCCAGGGCGGCGACACCCCGTGGCTCCGCTTGTCCGTCCGCGCTGGCCGGTGAATACCTCGGGCCGGCGGCAGCCCTCAACAGCGATGACGCGTCGTTTGCGCAACCGAACAACCTCATCGCCGGCGCAGTCTCCCGGCCGGCGGCACCGGAAAAAGCAATTTCGCTGTTCGTGAACGGACTCGGCGAAGTTACGCCGCCGATCAGCTCCGGCGTCAACAGCGTGGAGGCGAACGGCGAGACCGTGTTGCGCCACGTGGCCGCGCCACCGAGGGTTTACATCGGAGGACAGCCGGCGCGCGTGCTCTTTGCCGGCCTGTCCCCGCTGCTGGTGGGAGTCTATCAACTCAATGTCGTCGTGCCTGAGGGCACGGCCGGCGAGAGAGTACCGGTGCAGGTGGAAGCAGGAGGGGTTTGCAGCCCTGCCGGCCTGACTATCGCGGTGCGGTGATTCGCATTATCATGGCTCGCATGCCCGTCTTTGGTATTCGACCGCTGCTGCTGCTCGCCGCCTGCTGCGGCATCATCGCGGCGGCTCCGCATGAGGACCGTCGCAACACTCACATACCGAATACCGACACGCACTTCACCGCGCCAAAATACGACTCGCTCGAGCAGTGGCAGGCGCGCGCGCAGCAGCTCCGCAAACAGGTGCAGTTCGCCGCCGGTCTGCTGCCCATGCCCGAGCGAACGCCGCTGAACGCGAAGATCTTCGGGCGCATCGAGAACAAGGACTATTCGATAGAGAAGGTTTACATCGAGACCCTGCCCGGTTTCTATCTCGCGGGCAACCTCTACCGTCCGCTGGGGCGCTCAGGAAGATTCGCGGGCATGCTCGCGCCGCACGGACATGCGCAGTACGGCCGGCTCGAACATGGTCCGCTGTTTTCGCCCCCGTCGCGCGGCATCAACCACGCGCGTCAGGGCTATGTCGTGTTTACGTATGACATGGTCGGCTACACCGATACCATGCAGATCCCGCACGTATTCGGCGGACCGCGCGAACAGTTGTGGGGCTTCGGCCCGCTGGCGCTGCAAACCTGGAACTCCATCCGCGCGCTCGATTTCATTCAGTCGCTGCCCGATGTCGATCCCGAGCGCATCGTGGTCACCGGGGAATCCGGCGGCGGCACGCAGACGTTCCTGCTTTGCGCGATCGACGACAGGCCCCGCTGGTCCGCACCGGTGAACATGATCTCGCTCATCATGCAGGGCGGCTCACCCTGCGAGAACGCGCCCGGGCTGCGCCTCGGGACCAATAATGTCGAGATCGCGTCCCTGATGGCGCCGCGTCCCATGCTGATGGTTTCCGCCACCGGCGACTGGACGAAGAACACGCCGGTGGAGGAATATCCGTCAGTCCGGAGCATCTACGAGCTCTACGGCAAGCCCGACCTCGTCGAGACCATCCAGATCGACGCGCCGCACAACTACAACAGGGCCAGCCGCGAGGCCGTCTACCGCTTCATGGCGAAGCACGTCCTCGGCGATTCCGATAGCTCGAAGTACCCGGAGAAGAACATCCGCCAGGAGAAGCTTCAGGACATGATGGTCTTCGCCGGCCGCCCGCTCCCGGATAACGCCGTTAACTACAATCAACTCGTCGACATCTGGGTCCGGCGCGCGCAGGCGCAGAACGAAGCAACGATCGACCCTGAACAGTTCCGCGAACGGCTGACGCTTGCGCTCGCCACCGAGTGGCCGGCCAAAATCGAATATGAAACCAGCGGCGAGACCATCGTCCTGACCCGGCCGGGAGTCGGCGATCGCGTTGCCGGTCTCTGGCTGCCCGGCAAAGGCTCCGCCGTACTCATCGTCCATCCCGATGGCGCCGAGGCGGCCCGCAAGTCTCAAGAAGCGTCGAGTGCCATCCGCGGCGGCCGCTCCGTGCTCGCCATCGACGCATTCCAGACCGGCAGCGCGGTGGCCCCGCGCGACCGCTCGCACCGGCACTTTCTGACCTTCAACCGCACCGACGACCAGAACCGTGTGCAGGACATCATCACCGCGCTCGCTTTCCTTCGGCAAACAGGCGCTTCCGAGATCACGCTCGTCGGACTCGGAAGGGCTGCCGTCTGGGCGACCTTCGCCGCCGCAGTGACGAAGCCGCCGCTAAAGCTTCAGGCCCCGCTTGGCGATTTCAAAGGAGAGGATCAGGATTTCGTCAATGGTTTTTTCGTCCCAGGAGTTCAGCGCGCCGGCGGCTTGCGTGCTGCGCAGATGCTCATCCGCCGCAGGTAGCCGGGGGCGCAAATCTGGCTGGGAACCTGCGCGCGCCTGCATCCGTCCTTCGTGCTGCTGCTTACACTCTGAGATGGTCGTATTATGAACGTAATGCAACTGCGCCAGTGTTTCCGTGTGCTCGTTCTCGTGCTCGCCGCGCTGCCCGTATGGGCGCGGGCTCTCGAAGCACCCGGCATTCCGAACTTCCACCAGATCAATGAACACGTCTATCGGGGCGGGCAGCCGTCCGACGAAGGCTGGCGCAGCCTTGCGGCCCTCGGCATCACAACAGTCATCGACCTTCGCCGCGACAACGAGGACGGCGAGCACTGGATCGCGGCCGAGCGCCGGGCTGTCGAGGCAGCCGGCATGCGGTATGTCAGCATCCCGATGAAGGGCATCGTCGCTCCCTCCGACGAGCAGATTGCGAAGATTCTGGCCCTGTTCGAATCCGGCGAGCGCGTATTCGTCCACTGCCGGCGTGGGAAGGATCGCACCGGGATGGCAATTGCGTGCTACCGGATCGCGCACGATCGCTGGGTGAACCAAAAGGCTCTCGATGAGGCCAAATCGCTCGGCCTCCACTGGGTTGAAGTGGGAATGAAGCGGTACATCATGAACTTCCGTGCTCCAGCGGAAGCCGTTGTCGCCAACACGCAAGCCGCTGCGGCCGGTCAGTAGCAATCACTCGCACGGCAGCCGGCCGTGTAGTACACTCACCAGACCAGACTGGCTGGTGTAATGCTCAAGGATCTCCTGCAGCGAGGCAAGTGCCTGGTCGGTTTCCACCAGGGCCCGTGGCTGTTCAGTGCCGAGAAGATCTGCACGAAAGTCCAGGTTTGCACCGTCTGCAATGCACGGACGGAGAAGCCTGAACACAACTGGACAGAGTGGAGCCTGCCGCCTCAGGACTCCTGCGATTTCGTCCGCCGGTGCAGCCGCTGCGACATCACTGAAACAAAAACGGAGCATGCCTGGGGCGAACCCGAGTACGCGGAGGCCGGCGCATGCAACCTGCAGCGTGTCTGCAGCCGCTGCGCGGCGGCCGAGGCCGCCGGCACGCGCCACGTGATGGATAGCTGGGCATACGTCGGCGATGGCGGGTGCGCCCAGACGAACGCCTGCAGCCGCTGCGGCGCCACCGGAACGCAGAGGCGCACCGAGCATGACTGGAACGCGGCCGCCGCCAGCGCGTTCTACGGCGCATCGGTCCGAATTTGCCGGCGCTGCGGAGACATGCGCGTGCCCGCTGACAGCAATGTATCCATGCAGCAGGCCGCGAGCGCAGTTCGGGCCATCACCACGGTTAACGACAGCACCAGCTTTGAGTCTGCCTTCCGCCAGCACTCGACGGTTCTCACCGCTCCCGCCACCCAGCATTACCTGAAGCTCGGTATCGATCGGTTCTCGCTCGACTCGGCCGCGCGTCAGAAATTCGAGGCCGCCGCAAAATTCACCGCAGTCGCAGCGAGCATCGGCATCGAGGCAGCGCTGGCCTATGCAAAGGCCGGAAGCGCTTCCGCGGGATCTCCGGCGACCGCCGCAACCGCCACTGCTTCACCCCAGCCGCAGCCTGCGGCATCAGCAAGCTCCGCTCGAGCCGGTTCCTCGGACCAGCGGCTCATCGGACACTGGCGACATACCGAGCACATGGGCTCCGGCGGGTTCAGCATGGCTACGGATACCCATCTTGTGCTGGGCGCCGATGGAAGCGCTCTGTGCTGGAGCCATTCGGCGGGGAGTTTCGGGGAGCAGCGGTCGGACAAAGAGTCCGGCTCGTGGCGCACTACAGGCGGCATGCTGTACTTCGATGCCGGGCTCAGCTACTCGGGCCAATATCAAACCGACGGCGCCAGTCTCGTGCTTCCGGGCAGCGGCCGGTATCGCTTCTGGACCAAGGTGCGCTGATGTCATCCGCGTGGCAGGCCGTCTTGCAGGGAGTTGGATGTGCTGCCGGGCTGCACACCGGCGAATGGCAGAAGGCCGGCGGCTCCACCTGCATGGAAGTCCGCACCTGCACGTACTGTAAACGCACCGAGCAGCGCGAGCAGCACGAGTGGGGCTCGTGGAGCTACGACGAAAGCCAGGCCACTGCGCTGCGCACCTGCGGCCGCTGCCGGAAACGTGAGTCGCCCTTTCCCGAGCTCGTCGTTTCGGCCGCCGCGCCGGAAACACTGCTGGACACGGGGCAACGGCTCACCGCGGCGCTGCTGCGAGATGACGTGCAGGAGATGCGGGCATACCTCGCCGCCTCTCCCGCTACGCCGCAACGCGACGAGGCGCTGCCGTTCCTCGACCAGCCGGGCGAGCTGTTCCACCTGTCCGCATTGAACCTGTACTGCCTCAGCATCGCCGAAAGCGCGCACGCCACCCGTGCCCTCGAGCTCGCATCCGCCGTGCAGGCCGCAGCATGCGTTTTCTATGAAAAGCGCAGCCAGGCTGACTTCCTCGACGTGGTGAGCTGGTCCACCTTCCAACTCGCCCGGTCGCTGAGGACGCTCGGCCGCGACGAAGACCTGATCCGGCAGGTCGGCGATTCTCTCGACTGGCTGCTTGCGCGAGGAGCGACCACGAATATATGCGACCTGCAGCTGGCGATGGCTGAGGCGCACCTCACGCTCGGCCAGTTTGAACCCGCCGGCAAGCATCTGGCGGCGGCGGAAGCCATCGCGCTCGGCCCCGAGGAGTTCGGCACGTCCAGCCGACGAGCCACGCTCCGCGCCACGTATGACAAGATTGCCGCGCGCGACGCTCGCGAACTCGGCACCGCACCGGTCGCGAGCGCCGCCCCCACCCCGCAGGCTCAGATCGACTGGGTTCTTGCCAACCTCCATACGTTGCCATCGGAACAGGCGCGCGCACTGGAGCCGTTGCTGGCGGCACTTCGAAGCGAAGCGGCTGCCAACCCGGAATCGTATATTGGCTCGCCCGCATCAGCGATGGAGCAACTCGCGGGTCTGCTGGGCGCCGACACTGCCGGCACGCGGGCGAACGTGCAGCGCCGGAATCGCAGCGCGGGGAGCGTGCTCACCGGCGAGCACGGCCACGACGCCGCTTCCCTGACACGCCTCATCGATGAACTGCGCGATATCGTCGCGAGCGCTCACGCCAACGACTGGGTCGACGACGAGTACAGCGCGCGCTGGATGCTCCAGACGTGCTACCGCCGGCTCGAGCGGTTTCCCGAAGCCCTGAGTGAGCTCGAGCAGATTCGCGATTCTCTCGAGCAGACGCGAGCCGGCATTCCGGATCCGATGAAACGCGCGGGTGTATTCGCGCAGTTTTCGCAGCTCTTCCCGGTGCTGGCCGAAGTGAACTACAAGCTCGGGGAGCCCGCCGGGGTGCTCGATGCGATCGAAACCGGCAAGGCGCGCTTACTGCGCGATCTGCTCGAGTCCAACAAAGCCGCCCGCCTAGAAGCAGCTGAGCTGCGCGAGTCGATCGTCCCCGCGCTGGTTGATGCGCTTGCCGGCGTCCGAGCGCACTACCTCACGTTTCTGGTCGACGACGAGTGCACCTGGGCAGGTCTCGTCACCGGCAATGGCACCGCGCTCGCCGATCGCATCGAACTGGATCGCGCCACCCTCCGCCGCTATGCGGAAAACGTCGATCCGTCGAAGTGGGGCAAGCGCTCCGGCGGCCTGATCGGTCGCAGGACGGCGGACGACCTTCCGGACCGCCTTGCACCCCTTATTGCCTGGCTTCAGGAGCTTTGGGACGAAGGGCTCATTCAACAGGACGACCATCTCTGTTACAGCCCGGATGACGAACTCCATCTCATCCCACTGCATCTCCTGAGCTTTCGTGGCAAACCGCTGTTGCAGAGCGTCTCGGTTTCGCGCGTGCACTCCGCGCGCGCGCTGGTCAACCTGCTCTCGCGAGAGCCCCTTCGGGCCGCTCGCTTCACCGCCGTGCAGACGCCGGCGCAGGAGGACGCCCCCGAAGTCATACCCGAATTCGGCGCCGTGACGCGCTGGCTCCTCGAGAGCCTGCCGGGCAGCGTCGTGGCGGGCGAGGACGCGACACTCGAGCGCATCCGTGCGCTTGACTACCGCGGCCGGCTCGTTCACTTCACGACGCACGGGATGTTCCCGGCGGCGGGGAACACGCTCCTCGATCCCAATCCCTTTCGCAGTTCCGGGATGCTCCTCGCCGCCGGCTCGGGCCTGCCGTCGAAAAATGCTGCCGCGCGCGGCAACGCGTCCGGCTGCCTGCTCACA
>DASSSG010000432.1:0-6737 GCA_035708545.1 Bryobacteraceae bacterium
CTCGACGCTGGCCAGCGGCAGTTGCATGAAGGCCCCGAGATTCGGCTGGATGATTCCCCAGACGGCAAGAGCGAAGACCGGCAGAAGCACGAGCGCCTGGACGAATGCAGGGCCGTTCTGGCGTGTGAGTGAGCGGAGCCGCCCGACCGGATTGAGCCGACTCAGGTCCGGCCTCAGCTGTCCTGTCGCGAGGCCGAAGTTCGTTGTCATCAACTGTGTGGCGAGAGTGCAGATGAGCAGGATTGCCGCCATGAGGAGGAGCGATCCCAGATTTGACAGAACGCCGTCGCTCAGATACCTGCTTAAACGAGCCACAGTGATCTCGGTTCGAAAGGCGTCGGCGATGAATTGCCGCACCATGCGCGCGAGGCCCGCGAAGCAATCGCCGCCAAACGCGGCGAGCAGTCCGACGAAGACCACGAACTGAACTCCGGCGACAAACTCACGGCTGGTGGCAAAACGGCCTTCATCGCGGGCCTTCTTCAGCCGCCGCGCGGTCGGTTTTTCGGTGCGTGAGCTGTCGGCCAGGGTTCACCTCAGAACACGGCCAAGCACGGCGAAGGTCTGGCTCGCGTTGCGCTCGAACACTGCCGGAAAGACAGAGAGAAGCGCCGCGAACATCGCGAGAGCCGCGAGCATTTTGAGTGGCATCGCGAGCGTCAGCAGTTGCAGGTGCGAATTGATGCGGCCCAGCAGAGCAAGCGAGACGTCAACCAGCATGGTGAGGGCGAGCACCGGCAGCGCCAGACGCACCGCCGTCGACAGCATCACACCACCCAGGTTCCGCACGGCGGCGCCGATACTGTCGGTGATCATGAACGTTCCAGGAGGCCAGGCTTCAAGGCTGTGAGCTACTGCCCGCAGCACTTCCCGGTGCAGGCCGGTGACGAAGAACAGGAGCCCCGCGCACAGCTGTGCCGCCATCTGCAGCACCGTGGAATCGCTCTGCGTGGCCGGGTCGACGGCGGACGCATAGGAATATCCCGCCTGGAATCCGATCATCTGTGCGGCCATAACGAATGCCTCGCTGATCAACCCCACAGCGACCCCGATCGTCAGGCCAAAGGCGGCCTCGCTGCCAACCCACTGCATGAGCTGGCTGAGCTGCAGCTCGGCAATCGTTACGGCCGGCCAGACCGGATAGAGAGCGATCGTCGTCGCAACCGCGAGCACGACGCGCGCTGCATCCGGAGCTGCACGAGCGCCGGGCAGCGGCACGAAGATGAACGCAAAGGAGACGCGCGCTGGCACCAGCAGGAAAGAACAGACCAGCGATACCGGGAGCCCGGCCTCAGCGGACATATCGGCTGAAATCCCCCAGAATGAAGCTCGTCCACGCGATCAGCCGCGTCAGCATCCAGGGAAGAAACAGCAGCAGCGCAGCCAGGAATGCGGCAAGTCGCGGTACCGTCGAGAATGCCGAGTCCTGCATCGAGGTCACAATTTGCAGCAGGCTGATGACGACGCCGGCAAGAAAGCCGACGAGCAGAATGGGCAGGCAGAGCCAGAAGGTGGTCATGAGGGCGTCGCGGAAGAGCTGCACCACGAATTGCTGCGTCATGGATGGAAGCTCCTGACGAGCGAGCCGACCACGAGATTCCAGCCATCGACGAGCACGAACAGGAGAATCTTGAAAGGCGCGGAAATCATCACGGGGGGCAACTGGACCATTCCGATTGAGAGCGTCACGGACGCAATCACCAGATCGATGACAAGGAACGGCAGGAAGAGCACGGCGCCGATCTGAAATCCGGTCTTCAGCTCCGAGATCACGTAAGCGGGGACTATGATCTTCAAATCCAGATCGGCGGGAGATTTCGGCGGCGATGAGTGCGTGATTTCGAGGAAAAGACGGACGTCCTTTTCGCGCGTGAAACGAAGCAGGAACGTTTTAAGCGGCTTCGATCCTTCCTCGATGGCCTGCGCCGCTGTCAGCTGGCCAGCCTCCATTGGCAGCCACGCCTTCCTGTATATCTCCGAGGCGACGGGAGACATTATGAGGATATTGAGGAAGAGCGCGAGCCCGATCAGGACCTGATTTGACGGCGTTGTCTGCGTGCCCATCGCCTGCCGCAGGAAGTGCAGCACGACGGTAATGCGAAGAAACGGTGTGACCGACATGATTGCCACCGGCAGCAGCGTCAGCAGTGTCAGCAGCAGGATGATCTGCATCGGCCAGCTGGGGCCATTGGCAGTCTGCGCCGGCAACAGGGGCCCGAGGAGCGCGTTGCCCTGCGTTGCCGACGCAGCCTCGAGCGTGCGGGACGCGAGCAGCGCGGTGATCAGGAGCCTGGTCATTGTATGCTCTCGCCAGTAAAGTCCTCGATTGGGCGCGTCTCCAGCAGCGTGCAACCGGCCGGGTGCACGGAAACGAGCAGGCCACGGCGCCCGACGCGCAGGAGATGGATGCTGTGCTGGGGCGTGAGCCGCACACGTTCGAGCACCGCGATCGTGCCGTTCGTACGCCGCAGCAGTGCCGGCCCGAGCGGGCGGCCGTCTCGCCGGCGGGCGAACAACCACACCGCAGCCCCGAGCAGTGCAAAAACGAAGAGCACTGCTCCGAGCTGCCGCAGGATGTCGAACTCGCCCATCAGTCCTCCGTGGAGAAGTCGGTGATGCGCACGCCGATACGATCCTCTATGACGACAATCTCGCCGTAGCCCAGCAGCGTGCCGCCGGCGAGAATATCGATGTTCTCTCCTGCCGAGCGTGTCAGGCGGATGAGGCTTCCCCGCTTGAGCTCGAGGATCGAGCGGATGGTCAGGATCTTGCGATCGAGCTCGACTTCAAGCTCGAGGGGCACGTCTGTGATGTGCGCCAGCTCGGCGTTGCCGCTCATGACCCGATTACCGCTTGAGGTTGATGGTTTCCTGGCTCAGCTCGTCCACGGCGGTAATCACCTTCGCATTTGCCTGATACCCACGCTGCAACACGATCAGTTGCGTGAACTCACGGGCGATGTCCACGGTCGAGTATTCGACCGCGCCGCCGATGATCGTGCCGCGTCCGCCGGTGGCGGGCAGCCCGATTGCGGGCAACGCCGTGCGCGCGCTGAGCTGGTAGTTGTTGTTGCCTACGGCAATCAGTGATTCCGGGTTCCGGATGGAAGCCATCGCGAGCTGGCCGACCACGGTCTGGCGGCCGTTGGAATACTGCGCCAGGACCTTGCCGCCGTCGGCGAGGCCGACCCGAATGAGCTGGGCCGCCGCGTTCCCATCCTGCGCATTCGCGCTGATGGCATTCGGCTGAGCGAACTGCGTGAACCGTGGCCGCGTGCCGTCGTAGAGGTTCCACGTGAGTTGCATCTGACTCGCGCCGCTGGTCAGGTTGTCGATTGTGATCTGCGGCATCGGCGCGGGATTTCCGGACCCATCCACCGCGGCCGGATCGATAAGCCTCCCATCCGAATCGAACTCGATCGTGCCCGTCAGATCGCCGGTGATATCGCTCGCCGCGCTCACATCCGACAGCGGGAACTCGATCGCATAGTCCCATTGATTCGGCGTGCCTGTTTTTGTGAACGTGACCGTCGCGACATGCGCCGCGCCGAGGGAATCAAACACTTCGATCGAGGACTGAAACGTATCGTTCTGGGGGGCGGCCGCATTCAGGTTCATGTCGAATGAGAACGTCCTGGTGGCGACGGGGGCTCTGACCGTGCCGACCGGGACGACAATGTCACCCGTGGGGCCACTCGTGTTGACGATGCCATTGGTCTCGGTCCAGCCCTGAAGCCGTTCACCCGTGGATGTGAGCAGGCTCCCATCCTTATCGACCTGCAGGTTGCCTCCGCGCGTGTAAAGAGTGGCTCCGGTGTTGTCTTTGACGACAAGAAAACCATCACCCTGGATCGCGGCATCGAGCTGGCCGGGACTGGTCTGGATAGCGCCCTGCGAGAACTGCCGTATCGTCACCGGACGGCCCACGCCGAAACCGACCTGGGTTTCGCCGAGACCGGCTCCGAGCGACTGCGTGACCAGATCGTGAAACGAGACAACGCTCGTCTTAAAACCCGGGGTATTCAGGTTTGAAAGGTTATTCCCCACAACGTCCACGGCTGTCGCGTGCGCGCTCAGGGCCGAAAGTGCTGTCGAAAATGAGGTAAACATGCGTCAGAGATCCTCTATTGAGATTTCGTTATTCCGGTTCCGCTGCTGCTCTGGGTGTTGTCGGCATCCGCAGCCTTCGCGGACTCAGCCTTCGCCTGCGTATCGAGCAGTTTGTGTATCGCTTCCAGCTCCTGGCGCATCTGGATGGACTGTTCGAGGCCGGAGAACTGAGCGAGTTGACTCACAAACTGGATGCCATCGGCAGGCGCGAGCGGGTCCTGGTGCCTGATCTGCGCGACCAGCAGCTTCAGAAACGTGTCTTTGCCGGTGAGGCCCTGGTCGGGACCGGGCGGCTTTACTTTTCCGAAGGCCTGCGCCCACGGGTCGGGTGCGGGCCGAACCTTTTCGATCATCGTCTTTGCTCCTGGGATTACTTCCAGCCGAGTCGCCGCTCCATTTCTTCCAGCCACAACTCGCGTGCGCGGCCCCGGCGGTGGTCCGGGTCAGTGTCTTTGTCGCTGCCGGTGTTCCAGCCAGTGTTTCGTTCGTGTTCGCTGTTGTGGTGGCCGGCGCCCGTCCAGTTGCCATGATCTCCGGGGAAAGCCGTCTCCCGGGGTCCCGCAGGCGCCTCGACCGGCGCTGCGGCGGATGGAGAGGGCCATGTCTCGGCTGGAGTCCATGCCTCAATGCGCAATCCCTTGTCGGTGATCGACCTGACGAGCTCACCGAGACGGGCGCGCAACGCAGTCGTGACCTCCGCATCGGTAGCGCGAACATGCACGCGTACCGCGCCGGCTCTTTCCCGAACCTGGACTTCGATCCGCTCACCAACGAAATCGCCGATCTGTATGACAACCTCGCGGACAGGACCTGTGCTCGCTCCCGGATGCGGCATGTGAATCGCACTCGCCTCGCGCGCCTCGGTCATTGCGGGCGACCTCACGTTCCTGCCGGATAACGCCGGTGCATCTTCCACCTTTGCCGCCACTGGAATGGCGCTCGGGAACGGGTGCGTGTGCTCACGATCCGCAAGCGCAGAGCGTTCCGTGACCGCATGTGGGTTCCGATCAGGACGAACCTGCAGTGCGGAATCGCCATTCGATTCGTGGACTCCGGTGTCACGACGAAGCGTCGCGCGGGGGCTGTCGAACCCAGGCAGAGACACTGCACGTACGTCCCGAACAGGAGCGACCTGCGGTTGACGATCCGCGCCCGGCTCGCGCGGAGCCAGATTCCGCGGGGGGCTTATCACTTGTTTCGACAGCTCAGGCGTGGTGACTGAGCGCTCGTTCGCATCAGCAGGGAGAGCAACTGCTCGCAGAGTGTCTGGAGTGCGGGCGGTGCGATTGCGAGAAACGAGCGGCATCTGCCGTGTCAACTCAGCGTCGATCGGGATGTCCACCGACTCGAGAGCGACGGTCGGCCGTTGCGCTGGCGCCAGGCGGACCCGCTGGGGAACACGCGGCCGATCGACCGGCCATTCTTCGATCCGATCTCCACCATCAGCCGGCGGCGGCGAACTTCGTGAGGTCGTCTCCGAGCAAGCGGTCAGTGCCGCCTCCGCCAGAATTTCGTCAGATGAGCGCACCGGCGGGACTGGGGTTGCTGCACACGCAGGGCGATCCTGCGGGAGCGGCTCGCTGATTTCGGCGACGAAAGCAGTTGCGGCAGCGCGCGGACGATTTAGGAGGTATACGCGTTCGCGTACGTGTACATGCCGGTCGAGTATTCCTTTGCCGACTGAGGGAGCGGAGGCTTCGATGTGATTCAACACCGCGCCGGCAATGACCGGCTGCTGGTTTTGTTCGCCCGCGCAAGGTTTCCGCGGAAACGCAAATGGCGGCGCCCCTACCGCCTGCGCGAACGGGATGTCGGAACGCTGGCCGGCGCTGGCGGCATCGCGGTGAGATATCGCCTCTTCGGGCTGCTCCGGTGCTTGCAGGCCCGCGTGACGTGAACCGTGCGGGAGTGTGGCAACCGCAGCCGTATCGGGAGTCGGAGACATCTCCACAATCAAGGAAGTGCTGGAGATTACGACTTCCTCTCCATGGAGCAGGGTGTCCACAAGCTCCAGGAAAGATCCGAAGTCTGTGAGTAAGGGTGATACCTCCGTCAGTGATTGAGGAGTGGTTGCGGGGGGCTGCGCGAATCGGAGCGACGGATCAGCGGGAGCGATGAGGGTGAGGAGGCCGGCGGCAGGCGCGCTGAACGTCACGCTCGGATCGAGTGCAGCTCAGTGCCCACGGTGCGGCGCTCACGATTTCAGTTACATAACGCGTTGCTGCGGGGAGCCGTGTTTCCGGTTGAAACAGGGGTTGGGAACGCGCTGCCGAAATGAAACGCTCCTGAGGTTCTCATCGGCCGAACACGGAGTCATTTGAGCGAAATATCGCGATGGCCCGGCAGTTGCAGTCATCGTTCCGGAGTCAGCCATGGACAATGTCTCGATTCTGATTGCCGGCGGGATGCGAGCCCGTACCGAAGCCCTCGATTTGCTTGCCAATAACATCGCAAATGCAGCCACACCCGGCTTCAAGGCCGATCGCGAGTTCTATGACATATACATGTCCGCCGACGCTCTCGCCGGCGACGGAGTGCCCGCCAATGTGCCGGACGTGCGGCAGCGATGGACGGATCTCTCGCAGGGCGCGCTGAAGGCGACCGGCAATCCGACGGACGTGGCTATTT
>DASSSG010000433.1:0-7152 GCA_035708545.1 Bryobacteraceae bacterium
TCGACCCCCATCGGGTTCTGCGATGGCGAGCCCATGTACTGCCAGGAGTGCGTCATCGCCGGCGGAATGCGAGCGGCGATCCCATCCCAGCCACCGGCGAATGCGACCGCCAGAATCGCCAGCGGCGCGAACCCGAGAACAATCAGAAAAAACTGCAGCACCTCGTTGTAAATCGCGCTGGTAAGGCCTCCGAGATACGTATAGATCAAAACGATCGCAGCCGAGAGCAGAACAGCCGCGGTGAAGCTCCAGCCGAGCACGCTCTGCAGCAGCAGCCCGAGCGCGTACATCGACGCGCCGGACGAGAACACCGTCATTGCTGCGAAGGTGATGGCGTTCAGACCGCGCGTCTTCTCGTCGAACCTCAGCTTGAGGTACTCGGGGACGCTGCGAGCGCGACTGCCGTAATAGAACGGCATCATGAACACGCCCACGAACAGCATCGCCGGAATCGCGCCTGCCCAGTAAAAGTGTGCGGTCATGATGCCGTACTTGGCTCCCGAGGCGCACATGCCGATCACCTCCTGCGCGCCGAGATTCGCGGCGATGAAGGCGAGGCTGGTGATCCAGACGGGAACCGATCGGCCCGAAGTGAGAAAGTCTTCGCTGGTGGAAACTCGCTTCCTGACTACCCATCCAATGCCGAGAACGAACGCGAAGTAGATCCCAAGGATCAGATAGTCGACAAACGTGAGTGTCACGAGGTGAAAAGGAATTATATAGGACGTGTTGTGAGCGCCGCTCCCTATTTCTTCAGGGCGAAATAGAGAACGAACAGTACAGCGGCGCAGATCACCGCGGCAATGAAGAAGATCAGTACGGTGTTGGACGGAGAGGCGGCAGGTTTCGCGGCCGGCGCCGCTTGTGGTGTCGCCGTCTGGGCTGATCCTGCCGCGGGCGCGACGCCGGCTGCGGGCGCGGCTGCCACACTCACCGCGCTACTGCCGATAATTCGCGTGAACTCGCTGGGACCTGACAGAGACGGCTGAACGGGAGCGGCTGGCGGCTCTGCGAGCGGTGGCGCTGCGACTGGTGGCCGTTCCACAACTGGCGGACTGGAAAGCACAGGAGCGGGCGCCTCGATCGGAAGGTCGCCGCGCATGGGCTGCGCCTTTCCGAACAAACGGGTGAACTCGCCGCCGTGCTGCTGTGATTGCGGCACGGGCTCCGGCACAGCCGGCGGCGTGGTGGACCCCTGCGCGATGGGGCTGCCGAACCATGCGTCGAACTCGCTGCCTCCGGAGGGCCCGCCAACAGCCGCAGGCTGGGTTGTCGCGGCCGTCCGCGTTTCGCCGGTGCCGGCGCTGAACATTCCCGTGAATTCGCCCGGCGGCAGCGCGCTCGCCGGGTGCAGCGGCTCGGGCGTCACAGGTGGCGGCGAACCGCTGAACATGCGAGTGAATTCACCGCGCGCCCGCTCCGCCTGTGGCTCTGGTGCAGCCGGAGTTCCGGTTACTGTGCTGCCGCTGAACATGCGCGTGAACTCGCCGGGCGGGGAATCAGCCGCGCCTGCCGTATCCGGCGGCCGGTTGGAGCGAGCCGGGGTGGTGGGTGTGGACTCGCGGAAGGAGCCGAGGAACTCGTTTTGGGCGAAGCCGCTGGTTTCTCGCGGGGGTGTATGGGGGCTTGCGCCTCCGTGAAACATGCGCGTAAACTCACCGGCCGGCTGCTTTTCAACCGGGTGCACCGGAGCCTGTGGTGTGCTCGTCCCGGGAGTTGCCGCGGGTGCAGAAGGCAGCGGACCAGCTGCCTGGGAGGTTGTACCTTGTGCCGAACGTACGGCGCGCATGTCGAAGAAGCGCGTGAATGCGCCGGGATCCTGTTTTGGATGCGCGAGATTCTCGGGGCCGATCCTCGTCGCCTCCGACGCCGCAGGCGCGCCAACAGCCGCGTGCGGGACGGTGGCCACGATGCGGCCAAACGCATGCGTAAACTCTCCCGTGCCAACTACGGTTGGAGGTGGTGCGGGCGATGACGCTGCCACGGCCGACGCGACCGCGGCTTCGAGCCACCGCGCCAGATCGAGGCACTCCGGTACGTCTTCGGTGATCACGCAGAAGCCGTGCCAGTCGCCCGAGTCGAGGAGCTTCGCGCGGCGCTCGGGCGGCGCGGACAGCAGGAATTGCGCCATAAGCTGGAGAACACGATTCTGCTGGTCGGCCGGAGCCGAACTACTCAGCCGGTGCAGCAGTACTGCACGCCCGCCCCGAGTACTCCGTGCGCGAAACACTTCGAACAGTCCGCCCCCCAGCCGCTCGCCTGGAGTATATTTGGTTGATAAATTCATGACGAACTGCCGCTGTCTGGCTATGTTACTCCAGGTGTGCGATGCGCGCTGACCGGCGGCTTACGCGGCCAGCCCACTTACGCTCGGTGAGGGGTCGTCGCGCTTGAGGAGCCTCTGCAGGGTCGTCTGGTCCGAGGGCATGCACCTCGGTCCTCATCACTTTCAGGCGCAAAGTGCATACTTTGAAGATTCACTCCAGTTTGTCGCGATGGCCCTGTGGGCGGAACCGTGGGGGCTGCTTGCGTGGCGCCTCGACGCGGAGGCCCTTCGCAACGGCATCGTCGCTGTCGCCGAGGCGCGCGGCGTCTTCGCCGACGGGCTGCCATTCCAGATGCCCGAGGTGGATCCGCTTCCCGAGCCTCGTCAGATTGCGCCGCTCTTCCCGCCCGTCGCTGACGCGGTGATCGTTTCGCTCGCGGTGCCGAAAAAGGGCCGCGGCCCTCGCACGGCGCTCGAAGCTGCGGGCGCAAACGGATACGCGCGCTATACCGCCGAAGAGCGCACGGTCCGCGATGAAAACAGCGGGCGCGATGAGCAACCGGTGCGGCTGGGCCGCAAGAACATTCGGCTCGTGCTCGACTCCGAACTCGATGATGCTCTCGAGACGCTGCCTGTGGCGCGCGTGACCCGCAGCGCATCGGGGGGCTTTGAATACGACCCCGCGTTCATCCCGCCGTGCCTGCAATTCAGCGCGAGCCCGCGCCTGATGGAGATCTCCGGACGCCTGATCGAGATCATGCAGGCGAAGGCGGCTGCGCTCTCCCGCGTGGGGCGCGGCGCAGCCACCGGAGCCACCGGCCTTTCCGCACAGCAGGTAAGCGCGTTCTGGTTTCTCCATGCGATCAACGAAGGCCTCGCCCCTCTGCGCCATCATTTCTACGCGAAGCATGGTCATCCGGAGGAGCTTTACGTTGATCTGCTCCGTCTCGCAGGCGCTCTGTGTACTTTCGGCCTCAACTCCGATCCGTCGCGCCTGCCCGCGTACAAACACCTGAACCTGACGCAGTGCTTCGCTGAGCTCGACAGCCACATTCGCGAACACCTCGAGCTGGTGGCTCCGACCGGAGCAGTCGAGATACCCCTGCAACCGACGGGGCACTACTTGTGGGCCGGCCGGGTATCGGATCCGCGCGCGCTGGGCGCTGCGCGCTGGATACTCGGGATGCGGGCCCGCATGGGCGAGGCGGACCTGATCGCGAGCGTGCCGCAGCTGGTCAAGATCTGTTCACGAGCGTTCGTGCCGGAGCTGGTGAAACGTGCGCTTCCTGGAATGTCACTTACTCATTTGCCGGTGCCGCCGGCGCAACTGGCTCCGAAGGTTGATTATCAATACTTTCTGATCAGCCGTGGCGGCCCCTGCTGGGAGCATCTCATGCAGACGAAAGAGGTGGGCGTCTATGTCCCCGGTGAGATTCGCGACCCCGAGTTTGAACTGATGGTGGTGGTAGAGTAAGCAGACCATGCGTGGCCCGGCAGACAATCTGGCGATGAGCTACCAGGAGATCCTGACCGTTACCATGCGTCTGCGCGCCAACCGGCAGACCGTCACAAACGCCGCTGCTTTTCGCGCTCAGGTGCTCGCCGGACTCAAGGCAGCGGAACAGGAAGCGGTCAGCAAAGGGTACGCTCCGGAGGACGGCAAGCTCGCCACGTTCGCCATCGTGGCTTTCCTCGACGAGACCATCCTCAATTCGCAGAATCCAGGGCTCAACGACTGGTTACGCAAGCCGCTTCAGGAGGAGCTCTTTGGCGTTCATGTGGCCGGCCAGATCTGCTTCGACAATGTCGATCGGCTGCTGATGCGCCCGGATTCGCCTCAGGTCGCCGATATCCTCGAGGTCTATCTTCTGTGTGTTCTCCTAGGTTTTCGCGGCAAGTATGGCGCGACCGGAGGCGAAGGCATCCGTGCCGCTGTCGACGCGATGAAGCAGAAGATCGATCGCGTGCGAGGCCCCGCGCCGGCGATTCCCGGCCTTCCTTTGCATGAGGGTGCGCGGGCCGCCGCTCGGGACCCGTGGACGAGGGGCATGCTCTGGGCCGCTGTGGCCTGCATCGTCTTGGCGCTGGCGCTGCTCGCGACCTACCGGTTGGCGCTCGGCGGCGGCGTTGCCCGCGCGGAAACAGCAGCGCAGCGGGCGCGCGTTTGAAACCATGCTGAGCTCGACGGAGAAGCGGGTCGCGGGCGGCACGCTCGCGCTGTGGCTTGTGCTGGCGTGGGTCATGAGCACCAGCCTCGCGCTGCGCGGACGCGATCTGTGGGTGTTCCGCGGAGGCCTCGCCGCGCTCGGTCTTGGCGGCGTGGCAGGTTTCATGCTGCTGCGCTCGCGCGCGGCCGCAGCCGGACGAGGGCTGCCGAAGGCGACGGCTCGCGGCGCGATCGGCCAGTTATTTCGCGAAGCCGGCGCGAAGCTGCAGCGGTCCCGCAAGGGCACGCCGGAAACGCTTCCGGCGTTCATTCTCCTGGGCGGCGCCGGATCTGCCAAAACCACGACCATCGTGCGCTCCGGGCTCGACGCGGAGCTGCTCGCGGGGCAAGCCTTCGAACAGAATGTGGTCACTCCCACGCGCGATGTGAACATCTGGTTTGCGCGCGACACCGTGTTCATCGACCCCGCTGGCGGGCTGCTCGAGGACCCGCAGCGCCGCGCCGCGCTCATCGCGAGCCTGGCTCCGGGACGGCTGGGCTCGGTGTTCGGGCGCAGGGGCTCCGCCCCACGAGCCGCGGTGGTGTGCGTTGATTGCGGCGTCTTCGCGAGCGGCGGCGGCTCGCAGGCTGTTGAGCGACATGCGGCGCAGCTGCGCGAGAATCTGGGCGAGATCTGCCAGCGTCTCGGGATCAGCCTGCCGGTATACGCGCTGTTTACGAAGCTCGACCGCGTTGCGCATTTTGCCGAGTTCGTCCGCAATCTCAGCCGGGAAGAGGCCGCTCAGATACTCGGCGTATCGCTGCCGATGGACGCCGCCGGCGAGAATGCGGTCTACGCGCGCACGGCCTCGCAGCGAGTGCATGCCGCAATGAACGAGCTCTTCGCAAGCCTTGTTACGCGCCGGCCGGAGATGCTGGCGCGCGAGCACGACGCCTCGGCACTCTCCTCCATTTACGAATTCCCTCGTGAATTCTCGAAGTTTCGCAGCCTTGTCGCACAATTCCTTGTGGAGCTGTGCAAACCGAGCGAGTTGCGCGCGAACCCGTTTCTGAGAGGGTTCTACTTCACAGGCGTACGCGCGGTAGTCGTGAATGAAGTGGCCGCCTCGCCAGCGCGCGCGCGCGCGGCCGAAGCGCCCGGATTCAGTGCCGATGCGACGCGGTTGTTTCACTCGCCTTCCGATGTCCCGCTGGCCGAACCGCTGGCACCCGTAGGCCGGAAGGTGCCGGAATGGGTCTATCTGCCGCGGGTATTTCCGGAAATTCTCCTGCGCGACACGGCCGCCCTGCATACGAGCACCGCGAGCACGAAAGTCGCTCTCTGGCGGCGTGTGCTGCTCGGTTCGGCCGCGGCACTCGGCCTGCTGTACTCGATCGCCGCGACGGTATCGTTTTTCAACAACAAGGCGCTCGTCGAAGGTGGAACGCGCGCGGCGCAGGCCGCCTCCGCCGTGCAGCTCGGACCCGATGGAATCTCGGCCGATGGTCTCCGGCAGCTTGAGAGCCTGCGTGTGCCGCTCGCGACAATCCGAGCGTACCGCCGCGATGGTGTACCGATGGGCCTGCGCTGGGGGCTGTACGCCGGTGAAGACGTCTACCCGCATTTGCAGCGCGCTTATTTCGGAGCGTTCCTGCGAACGCTGCTCGGCGGGGCGCACGAATCCATTCTCGAAACGCTGACGCGCCGAACCATCGATCCGAACACGTCCCCACGAGAGGTCTACAACGCGCTCAAGGCATACCTGATCACTACGTCGCATCCGCAGAAGAGCGAGATTCCATTCCTTCCGGACGTGCTGCGCCAGCACTGGGCGGGAACGCGCAAGGTCGCTAACGATCGCGCCGAGCTCGCGTGGAAGCAGTTCGCGTTTTATGCCGAAGTACTGCCCGAATCCAACCCGTTGCCGTCTCTGGCGCGGCCCGACGACGTGGCGGTGGAACGCGGCCGGGACTACCTGGCTCGTTTTGCGGGCACGGACTCGATTTACGGCGCGATGCTGGCCGAGGCGGGGCAGCGGCGGCCGCCGATCCGGCTCGCCGATTTTTACCCCGGATCGGGCGATGTGGTCGCCAGCACGTACGCAGTCCCGGCGGCCTTCTCGAAGCCGGCGTGGGAATTCATGCAGAAGGCGATGAAGTCGCCGGAGCGTTATTTCAGTGGTGAGCGCTGGGTGCTCGGCGATCGCGCTCTCGCCGCGTTCGATCGCGGCCGGCTGGAGCAGGATCTGCGCGCGCGCTATTACAACGATTTCGTCCGGCACTGGCGCGAGTTCATCCGCAGCACGTCGGTGCTGCGCTACACCAGCGTGCCCGATGCCGCAGCGAAGCTTGCGAAGCTGTCCAGCAACCAGTCAGCGCTGCTCGGCGCGTTGTGCCTCGTCTCCGAGAACACGTCGGTCGACGTCCCCGAGGTGAAAGACATGTTCCAGCCCGCGCAACAGTTGACACCGGCCGGCTGCAAAGACCGGCTCGGCAGTTCCGGCAACCAGTCTTATATGGATGGGCTGATCAAGCTCCAGGCATCGTTACAGCAGGCCGCGACCACGCCGGGGCCGCAGGGGGAGGTCTTCCGCAGCCAGGCCAACAGCGACGCCACCAACGCTCAGATCGCGACCCGGCAGGTGGCGCAGAGCTTCCGCCTGGATGCGCAGGGCCACACACACGCGATGGTCGGCAAGCTTCTCGAAGACCCGATCAGACACGTGCAGACTGTACTCCA
>DASSSG010000434.1:0-2550 GCA_035708545.1 Bryobacteraceae bacterium
CGGAGCTTTCGACGCAGCCGAAGATCAATCTGGCAGCGATCGACGTGCGCCGAATCCTGAAAACCTGCAAGCACAACGATCGCATGGTGCTGCAGCGGCATTATCTCGAAGGTTTCAAGGTGCAGGAGATTGCGCAGCAGCAGGGATGGACGGAAACGGCAGTGCGGATCCGCTTACTTCGCGCGCGGCGAACCGTCGGTAAGCGGCTGGGGCGAAAGATCGAGACGAAGCCGGCTGCGCACGCGAAACAAGCGGCAGCGGGCACTCCCGTGGAAGCAGTAGCCGCCTGAAAGGCTGCCGCAAGAAACACACACAGCCATGATACGGGCGGCCCTCCGCCGCCCGTAGTGTTTTCACGGACAGTGGCGCCGCCGCCCGCACTGTCGGGGCAAGTGCCCGGGGGAAATAACTTCGCGACGGCGCGCGTCTCCAGAGGTGAAGACACGGTGTACCGTGCCCGGAAGGGGTAAGTTGATGCGAAAGTTAATCACTCTGCTTTCATGTATTTCCGCAGGCGCTCTTCTGCATGCCGATACGTTGTACCTGCGCGACGGCCGGGCCCTTGACGGCACGTTCCTGAGTGGAACCAGCCGCCAGGTGCGGTTTCTGGTCAGAGGCAACTCCCAGAGCTACCCAATTACGTCCATCGAACGTATAACGTTCGGGACTTCGGGAGCCCCGACGTCGACGTATGGGTCAGGCCGCGACGGTTCGTACCGAGCCTCCGGATCCTATGGCGCGCCCGATTCAACAGCTTCATCCGGAACCCGCGCGCGCTATGCTCGAGCCACGGTTCCTGCGGGAACGGTCGTCTCGGTACGCACGATCGATCGGATCAATTCCGATAAGTCGAACGTCGGCGATTCTTACCGCGCCAGCCTCGAGGACGCAATCGTAGTGGATGGCAGGACGATCGCTGCAAAAGGCGCTGATGTGACACTGCGCGTGGCGCGTGTCGATCAGGCAGGTCTGACGGGCACCGAGGACGTATCGCTCGAGCTCGCGCAGATCAAGACTTCCGACGGACGCTCCTACAACGTGCGTACTACCGACGCGAAGGTCTCCGCGAAGAACCGCAACTCGGAGAACATCAAGATCATCGGCGGCACAGCGGTTCTTGGAGCGATCATTGGCGCTATCGCGGGCGGGGGCAAGGGAGCTGCGATCGGCGCGGCTGCCGGCGCGGGCGCGGGCGCCGCGGTGCAGGCAATCCGCGGCCAGCGGGTGGAGATTGCGCCGGAGTCGGTTCTGGACTTCACGCTCGCCGAGCCGCTATACATCGATTAGTCTGCTGTCCCGCATACCGCTTGCTAACGCGCGCGGCTCGGATGGGTCTGAGCCGCGACCCGTAAGCGAGCAGTTGTCAGGAATAACGCGGGACATCAGACCAGCCAGGCTCAGCAGCGTCGCGCGAGCGCAGGTCCGCCAGGCCGGGCCGGCCGGAGCGCTCTCTTCTCGTCAGCTCGCTTTGCGCACGGCGCGTGCGGCCTTTCGTGGTGCCGCGGTCTTGCTCGAAGATGCCGTCCTGGCCGCGGACTTTCGCGCGGCGGCGCGCGAATCGCCGGTATCGCCCTGCTCGAGGCTGCGCTGCAGTGCTGCCATGAGATCGATGACCGGCGCGAGTTTGCGGGTCTTCGTTTCTGTCACCGTGCCGCCGTGCATCCTGGCTTCGATGAGTTCCTGCACTCGAGCCTGATAGGCGTCCACATACTTCTCGGGATCAAATTCGGCGGCGAGGCTCCTGATCAGCTGCTCCGCCAGTTGGATCTCCTGGGGCTTGACCTCGATCTCGGTCGTTGCGCCATACCCGGGCACCTCACGCACTTCGTTGGCGTAGTAAATCGTATGGAGCGTGAGACCGTGCTCGCGCGCGCGGATGATGACCGTGTATTCGCGCTGGTGCATGGCAAGCTTCGCCATGGCCGCGTATCCGGTCTTTTCCATGGTTTCGACCAGAAGCTGATAGGCACGCCTGCCCGGATCCTCCGGAAGCAGGTAATAAGAAGCGTCAAAGTACAGAGGATCGACCTCATCGAGCTTCACAAACTCGAGGATATCCATCGTCTCGCGTGTAGCCGGAGCTATCTTCTTCAGCTCCTCGTCTTCAACGATGACGAGGTGGCTCTTGTCGGCCTCATAGCCCTTTACGAGCTCGGAGCGCTCCACTACGCGCTCACACGTTGGACAGTAGAGCTGCTGTTTGATGCGGGTCTGGCACGGCTCGTGAACCTGGTGGAAGCTGATACGATCAGGTCGTGCCGCGGCAAACACACGCACCGGTATCGAGATCAAACCGAAGGTTACATAACCCTTCCAGATCGTGGAAGCCATTCTTCCTCCTTGTTTCTCTGCGCAATCTGACTGCCTGACGCGGCACGGCTCGCAACGTACGTAAAACTTGCGCGCTCGCGCAGTGTAACACTGCCGGAGCTATTACTCAAGCCCTGAGTTGCCAGTCATTTGCAGTCGGGAAGACGAATGGCGGACCGCTTGCAGTGAATTTGACGAAGGCGGGAGTGACTCCAGTCACTCCGCATCAACCAGAGAGGA
>DASSSG010000435.1:0-4414 GCA_035708545.1 Bryobacteraceae bacterium
TCCTGGCTGAAGATTTCGTCATCGGCAGCCGCGCGGCGGAGCTTGGCTATGGCGTCGTTCTGTCGGCGGTGGTGATCGAACATCACATCGGCTCGGAGTCGCTGGCCGCGAACTTCGCGCATCGCATACGGTGGTACCGCAGCACGCGGCGGTCGCGCCCGGCGGGCTACATCGGACAACTGTTCACGTATCCGCTTCCCCTGGCTCTGATAACAACCGCTGTCGCGAGCGCGTGGTGGCCGCTGCTGGCGGTGACGCTGGTTTTGCGCTACTTCGCCGCGAGGGTAACCGCACGGCGCGTTCTCGCGACGAGAGTGGATTCGCTGCTGCTGGGCGTCGAGGATCTGCTGAGTTTCGGGTTTTGGATCGCGGGCTTTTTTGGAAATCAGATAACGTGGCGCGGACGCCGGTACGTGCTGGGCCGCGATGGGCGGTTCCAGCTTCAGGCCTGAATTGAACGTCCGAAAATCGGTGGAGCACTGACGGCGCAGGCCGTAGACTGGGACCATGACGTTATTGCCCCCGCGAGCCGAAATGGAGCGCGCGTTCCTTTCCGGGGACGCCAGCTATGACGGCCTGTTCTTCACGGCAGTCCGCACGACGGGGATCTTCTGCCTGCCGTCCTGCACGGCGAAGAAGCCGCGAGCCGAGAACGTCGAGTTCTTCGGGACGGTGAAGGAGGCGATGTTCGCGGGCTACCGGCCGTGCAAGCGGTGCCGGCCGCTCGAAGGCGGCCGTGACGGTGCTGAGTGGGCACGGAAGCTGATCGCTGAGGTCGACGAAAACCCAGGCGAGCGGATGACGGAAGACGCGCTGCGCGAACGCGGGCTCGAGCCCGCGCGCGTGCGGCGCTATTTCCTGCGCGAATACGGCATGACGTTCCAGGCGTACTGCCGGGCGCGGCGGCTGGGCACCGCCTTTGAGCGGATCCGCGATGGCGAGTCGCTCGATGAGGCGGTGTTCGATGCCGGCTTCGACTCGCACAGCGGCTTCCGCGAGGCGTTCGGCAAGCTGTTCGGCAAGCCGCCGGGACAGGCGCACGAGGCCGGCTGCGTGCGCATTGCATGGGTGGAGACGCCAATTGGGCCGATGGTGGCCGGAGCGACCGGCGAAGGCGTTTGCCTGGTCGAGTTTACGGATCGGCGAATGCTCGAAGCGCAGCTCGAGACGGTGCGGCGGCGTTTCGGGACTGCGCTCGTTCCCGGCGAGAACGCGCACCTGCGGGAGCTTCGAGCCGAGCTGACGGAGTACTTCAACGGCCACCGCCGCGAGTTCACGGTGCCGCTGGTCTATCCGGGCACGACATTCGAACAGGAGGTCTGGAACGCGCTGTTGCGAATACCATTCGGCGAGACGCGGTCGTACGAGGATCTCGCGAACGAGCTGGGCCGGCCGGGCGCGCAGCGGGCTGTGGGGCGCGCCAACGGCATGAACCGGATCGCGATCGTGATCCCGTGCCACCGGGTGACGAACAAGGACGGGCAGCTTGGCGGGTATGGAGGCGGCCTGTGGCGGAAGCGGATCCTGCTGGATCTGGAACGGACGGGTGGCGTGGCGCTACCGGACAACGCCCTCGGCCGGGCTGCTGGCGGTCGCGTATAGCTTTTTCGGCATGCGCCCGGCGAGATGGGCCAGCCGGCCGGCTGCGACAGCGTGTTTCATGGCTTCGGCCATCGCGACCGAGTCCTCGGCGGCGGCGATAGCGGTATTCATCAGGACACCATCGAATCCGAGCTCCATGGCTACGCACGCATCCGAGGCGGTGCCCACGCCGGCATCAACGATCAGCGGGACCTGGGTGATGCGCTCCCGCAGGATGCGGAGGTTGGTCACGTTCTGCACCCCGAGGCCGGAGCCGATTGGGGCGGCGAGCGGCATGACGGCGGCCGCGCCGGCATCGATCAGCTTCTTCGCATTTACGAGATCGTCGTTGGTGTACGGCAGCACCACGAAGCCTTCGCGAGCGAGCACGCGCGTGGCTTCGAGCAGGCCTTCGTTGTCGGGGAACAGCGTCTGCTCGTCGCCGATGACTTCGAGCTTGATCCAGTTCGAGAGCCCGACCTCTCGCGCGAGACGGGCGGTGCGGATTGCCTCGTCGGCCGTGTAGCAGGCGGCGGTGTTCGGCAGGATGAAGAGCCTGGAAGTATCGATATAGTCGAGCAGCGATTCCTTTGTGCGGTCGAGATTCACGCGGCGTATGGCGACCGTCACCACCTCCGCGCCCGAAGCGGCGTGGCAGCGGGCCATCTCCTGGAAGCTGCGATACTTTCCCGTTCCGACGAACAGCCGCGATAGAAACTCGCGGTCGGCGATCCGCAAAATGTCGGCCATGAAACTATTGTAGGGCTGTGCGGAATCCGCGGAAATTTCTCACACTCGTTTCGAAGCGCTGCCCTATAATGTTGACTTCCCCAACCCGATCGTGGCGGGACCCGGTTGCCACGTTGCCGCTAACGGAGTTACATTGTTAGCACCAATTGATCGTGGGGCTGCCGAGCCCCTTTTAGCTTCAGGAGGACTGCATGAATCACGTACGCTCGTGGAGCGTGGCGCTCATCGCCGCGTTTGCGGTGATCGTCGTCTGCGCTCCGGCGGTTTACGCACAATCCGATAACTCCACCATCTCCGGGTTCGTCAAGGACCAGACCGGTGCGGTTGTCGCTAACGCAAAAGTCACCATCAGGAATGAAGACACCGGCTTCGAACGCCAGCTGGCAACGAACGAATCCGGTTTCTATACTGCCCCGAACCTCGCGCCCGGCTACTACACCGTTACTGTGGAGCTGGCGGGGTTCAAGACAGCGCAGAAGACCCGCAACAAGCTGGAGGCAGGCATTCCGCTCGCCGTGAACATGGAGCTGGCGGTCGGCCAGGTCGCCGAATCGGTGACGGTAGAAGCCAGCGTCGCGCAGCTGAACACCGAGTCGGCCACCGTGGGCAAGACCGTCGAGCAGATGCAGATTCAGGCCGCCACTCTCAACGGCCGCAATCCGCTGTTTCTGGCGCTGCTCAAACCGGGAGTGCGCGGCCCCGCGCTGTCGGGGTTCAGCTTCGGCCTGACGAGCGGCGGCTTCTCCATCAATGGCGGCCGTTCGCAGGATTCGCTGATCACGTTTGACGGCGCGGTGGGCATCCGCACTCGCGCGAACGGCACTTCGATCGGCACGGCGGATCTGGACACAGTACAGGAGGTTCAGATCCTGACCGCCAATTATCAGGCGGAGTACGGCCGCTCGGCGGCGGGACAGATTCGCATGGTCACCCGATCAGGCAGCCGGGATTTCCACGGCAGTGCGTATGAGTACTTCCGAAACAGCGCGCTCGACGCCAACAGCTGGTCGCGAAATAAGGTGGCTGCGACGAATTTCCCGGCGCCGTTCCGTTACAACCAGTTCGGGTACAACGTCAGCGGACCGGTGATGATCCCGAAGGTCTTCAATACCAGCCGCGAGAAGCTGTTCTTCCTGTGGAGCCAGGAGTGGGTACGCTACCGGCGCGAGGACATCAGCTTTCAGCGCGTCCCCACGGCACTCATGCGCCAGGGAGACTTCAGCGAACTGCTGGGTCCGAACATCTTCTACAGCACGCCTCGCCAGATCACCGATCCGCAGACGGGACAGCCGTTCGCCGGCAATATCATCCCGCAGAACCGGCTGAGCGCGAATGGAATTGCCTTCCTGCGCACCTATCCGGCGCCGATCGGCAGCTTCCAGGGAAACACGAACTGGTTCAAAGTTCGGCCGAACTGGCAGAACCAGCGGAAGGACACGGTCGCGATCGACTTCAACCCGACGGCAACGCAGGTGTTCAAGTTCCGGCACTCGAACTACAACTGGACGGCGCTCGACGCCTTCCGCAGCGGCTTCGATTACGCGATTACCGACTGGTCGCGTCCCAACAAGACCGGCAGTCTGGGTCATGTGTGGACGCTGAGCCCGACTTCGATCAACGAGGCACTGGTGACCGCGTCGGTGGATCGCGTGTACATCGGCGTGGACCGGACGGGTGAGCGTTATCTGCGCTCACGCAGCGGCATCAACTATCGCTACCTGTTCCCCGAACGCAAGGAGATCTTCGACAAGGTCCCGACTATCGAAATCCCGAACGCCGGCACCATCGACGGCGGCCCGTATCCGGCCAGCTCGACAGGTCCGATCTACCAGCTTTCCAATAACTTCACGAAAATTCGCGGCAACCATACCTTTAAGGTTGGAGCGCTGTTTGAGCGCTCGGGTCAGAACGACTTCGATCAGATCAACGTTGCGGGTGTCCCGGGCGGCACGAACAACCAGAACGGCCGTTTCGTGTTCACTGACGTCCGTCCGGGCGGTGCCGCTGGTACCGGCACCGGACTGGCGAACGCTGCCGTGGGCCTGTTCTCGACCTATGCCGAGATCGGCCCGCGCAGCTTCAC
>DASSSG010000436.1:0-10867 GCA_035708545.1 Bryobacteraceae bacterium
GAGCAGGGATCATCACAAAACAACAAGACCGCCGGATGTAATGGGTACTGTTACCCAATACACCAGCGGTCCTGGCTCGCTGCCGCAGAAAGAATCGGGGTGAGGGGATTGCTGCGCTCTCAGGCTTCGCCGCGCCGGCGACGGATCAGCCACGGCTCGATCGCGCCGGGATCGTCGAATATATCCTGCTCGAGCTCGCGAATCTGGCTGTCGAGAACGACACGCTCGATGGCCGCGCCCAGCCGAACATCGCCGGTCTGCGCGCGCCTCTGTTCGATGAGCTCGAGAATCGCCTCGCAAAGCTGCATGCGATCTGCCATAGTGCTCATCGTCGTCCTCCTGATTCATTGGACGAGACAAACATTCTGGAGTTCCGGGAAAGTTGCCGGGTGAAGGGCAAATAATCTGAGCGGGCGGGAGCGGGCGGCGAGCACACCGCCCGCGCAGATTACGAATTCAGGTGAGTGTTGATGCGTTCAATCGCTTCGTCAATCTCTGCCGTTGTCTTATAGCCGATAGTTACGGCGTCGACCGTGCCGAGCTTCATGACATACCTGAGCGATGCATCGCGCTGCTCGGGAGTCGTGAACTGGCCCTCGCCCATCAGCTTCATCCCGATCACGCCCGTGCCCTGGCCGCGGATGCTCCTGATATGCGAGGTGACCTCTTTGACATCGCCTCTCTCATTCGTGTCCCCGGGCGCCAGGTGGTCCATCTTCGTGCCGTCATGATTCACCCGCAGCAGCGCGACGTCGAGCCAGTTCGTGTTGCCCGGGAACTGGCGCAGCGGCAGCAGCCCGTGGGCGGAGGCGCCGTGGGCGCGGATGATCTTCTTCACTTTTACCTCGGAGAACTCGTCGCGCAGGCGCTTGAACTGCTCGGGCCAGTCGGCGGTGCGCACACAATGCAGCAGCAGGATGTCGAAATACTCGGAGTTGAGCTCCCTGCGATAGCGGTCGATGATGGTCTTCGGATCATCGGTGTTCTTCAGCCGAAACTTCGTCATGAGCCGATAAGAGTCGCGCGGGATGCCCTGCAGCGCGGTCGCCAGCATCTGGTGCATTCCCGAGTATGCTTCCGCCGATTCGAAAAAGCGGATGCCGCGATCGTAGGCGTGGCGTACGAGCTTCGTAAACTCCTCCTGCCCGAGCCCGCGCTGCACGCGGCCGCCAAACGTGCCTGTCCCGAATGCCAGGCGTGTAACCTTCACACCCGAGTTGCCGAGCGTCACCCAGTCGGTTGCCGATCGCTTCGCCGCCTGCGCGGGAACGGCCAGTCCGCCGGTACCAGCAACGACGCCGGTGGCAACAGCGGATTTCAGAAAGTCACGTCTTGTGCATCGGGACATACCGCCCTCCTTCGCTGACGTTACCACACGCCGGCAGCGGGTACACGTTTCTCAGGCGGCCACCGTTAGTAATGCGCCGAAGAGCGTGAATCCCTGGTGTGCCGTCCCGGATACCGCTTGCTGACGCGCGCGGCTCGGAAGACCGTAAGGAAGCGGTTGTCAACAATAACGCGGGATACCAGACTAATGCAGCTTTTCGGTTACCGTCACCGGCTGTGCGAGCTTGAAGGTGATACGCGTCTCGGCGGGTACTTCGGCCGCTCCGCCGCGAGTGGCCATGACGCCACCTGTGCCCGCGGCAGCGCCGATTCCCGCGCCGATCGCCGCGCCTTTGCCGCCACCAGCGATTGCGCCGATAGCTGCACCCAGCCCGGCAGCAGCGCCGACCTTCGCGGCATCCTTGCCACGGCTGGACTGCGCCTGGCGAGCGAAGCTCTGGGTCTCGACACGAATGCGCTGCCCGTCGGAACCGGTGACGCTGACGAGCTCGAGAGTCATGCTCGCGGTGCCGCGCACGCGCCCGCCGCGATCCACTTCAGCCACGCGGCCCTGCGCGCGCGCGCCGCGCTCGGCGATGACGTAGCCGTCGATCACGAGGGGCGCGTCGAGCGTCGCCCGGAAGCTGTCGCCAGCCTCATTTCGATCCGTAGACAGAGTCTGATCGATGCGGACGGCGAGCAGCATGCCCGCAGGAATCGTGACCGTCTGCGGCACGCGTTCCGGTTTCTTCGGAACCAGCGGCTCCGCCGCCGGAGGAGCAACCGAGGTGGTCGCACCGCTCGGACCCACGGCGCCGGCATTCACGCCGGGCGTGGTACCGCCCTGCACTACCGGCCCACCGGGATTGGCGGCGACGTTTGGCGGCGAATTCTGTCCGGCGGTCGCCGGCCGGTTTTCCGCGACGGTGCTCGTGGCCTGGCTGGCCTTCTCACCGGCCGGCTTCCCAGGTCCCTTGCCCGCGTTGTCCCGTGAGTATGCTGTTCGCTCCCGCGGCGCCGGGCGTGCCGGAGCGTCCGCGACCGGCGAGGGCGGCTCCGCTTCCGCCTGCGCCGCCGGGGCCGGACTCTGCGGAGCCGGTGCCTGCGTGACAGGGGCTACGCTCTGCGCCACCGGCTCCGCGGCCGGCGTCTCCCGTCCGACCTTGTAGTACACGATGGCGGCCGCCAACACAGCCCCCACCACAAACGCCAATACCGTTTTCATCATCGACACTCCCGCACCCTCAGTCTCTTGAACGTCACCGCCGCCCGCCGGGTTTCCAGGTGGGCCACCTTAGCCGGCGTGGGTCTTTTCTCTAAAATGAAGAAATATGGCCCAGTTCCCGGCCGAGTTCGGCATCGGCCCAGTGCACATCGCGCCCGCTACCGTGCTGGCACCGATGGCGGGCGTCACCGACACGGTGTTTCGCCGCCTCATTCGCGCACAAGGCGGCTGTGGCCTGATTATGACAGAGTTCACCAGCTCACATGGGGTAGTGAAGTCGGCAGGCTCGCGCAAGCCGGGACGGACGATGAAATACCTGACATTCGAGCCCGATGAGCACCCGATCTCCGCGCAGTTGTTCGGCTCCGATCCCGCCGTGCTCGCAGAGGCGGCGCGGATCTGCGAGGACCTCGGCTTCGATGTTGTCGACATCAACTTCGGCTGCCCGGTGAACAAGGTCGTGAAGTGCAATGGGGGCTCTGGTCTGCTGCGCGATCTGCCGCTGGTCGGAGAGATTCTGCGCAGAATGCGGGCGGCGATCCGGATCCCGCTCACCTGCAAGTTTCGCGCGGGCTGGAATGATAACGAGCTCGTGTACGCGCATATGGCACGGCTCGCGGAGGACTGCGGGCTCGAGGCGATTGCGCTGCACCCGCGCACGCGCGAGCAGGGCTACAGCGGCCGAGCGGACTGGACCCGCATCGCGGAAACGAAAGCCGCGGTGCGGATTCCCGTGATCGGCAACGGAGATGTCATGACACCCGAAGATGCCGTGCGCATGGCGGGCGAGACCGGGTGTGACGCGGTCATGGTCGGCCGTGCCGCTGCCTCCAATCCGTGGATCTTCCGGCAGATCGAGCAGTATGTCAGTACTGGCGCTTACTCGCAGCCGAGCGAGCACGATCGCTACGACCTCATGCGCACGTATTACGAGATGCTCGAGGAGCGCGATGAGCCGGACGCTGCCGGCAAAATGAAGCAGTTCGCGACGTATTTCACTCACGGCGTGCGCAATGGCAGCCGGTTGCGGGCGGCCATTTACCGGCTCCAGGAACCGGCGGCCATTCTCGATTGCGTGCATGAGTTCTTCGGTCACGAGCTCGCCGCGGTGCCGGCGTGAGTCTCTTCGCGCCTCCGGAACCGGTATCGGAAATCGAGGCCGGCAAAAAGCTCAAGAAAGTGCAGCTCGTTACCGACGGCGCCTGCATCGGTAACCCCGGACCGGGCGGCTGGGCCTACATCCTGCGCTGCGGCAGGCACAAGAAAGAAGGCTGGGGCGGCGCCGCGCATACCACCAACAACCGTATGGAGCTTACGGCGGCCGTGCGCGGCCTCGAGGCGCTGAAAGAGCCCTGTGCGGTGGAGATCGTCACGGATTCCGAGTACCTGAAGAACGGCATCACGACCTGGATTCACGGCTGGAAGCGCAACGGCTGGCGCACGAAAGCGAAAACTCCGGTGGTGAATCAGGATCTCTGGCAGGAGCTCGACCGGCTCAACGCAAAACATCGCACGAAGTGGTCGTGGACCAGGGGACACGCCTCGCACGCAGATAATAACCGTGCGGACGAACTGGCGACTGCCGCCGCGAGAGCCATCCGCGACCGAGGGTAGGACTGCTATACTCGCCGCGCGTATGAAGGCGTTTCTTCTTTTGATCGCGTTCGCTGCCGCGGCCCGGAACTGGCCTTCGTTTCGCGGCACTGCCGCGTCCGGGGTCGCCGACGGCCAGAATCTCCCCGCGTCATGGGACGCCGCGAGGGGGACGAATATCGCGTGGAAGACGCGCGTTGCGGGTCTCGCGCACTCGAGCCCGATTGTCTGGGGCGATCGCGTCTTTGTGACGACGGCGATCAGCAGCAGGCCGGACGCTGGGTTCAAGCGCGGCCTTTACGGGGCCGGCGATGCTTCCGATGACACCACAGTCCAGCAGTGGAAGGTGCTCTCGATCGATCGCAGGACGGGGCGCCTCGTCTGGGAGCGCGTGGCTTACGAGGGCGTTCCGAAGGAGAAGCGCCATATGAAGGCGACGTATGCGAACTCGACGCCCGCGACCGACGGCGAGATCGTTGTCGCCTTCTTCGGCTCCCAGGGTCTGTACGCGTACGACTTCAAGGGCAGTCTGCTCTGGAAACGCGATCTTGGGCGCTTCAACGTTGGCGCTTACGATGCGCCCGATTACGAGTGGGGCACGGCCAGCTCTCCCATTCTGTACCGCGATCTCGTAATCGTGCAATGCGACCAGCAGAAAGGCAGCTTTATCACGGCGCTCGATCGAAAAAGCGGGAAGACCGTGTGGAGGACGGACCGTGACGAGCTTCCATCGTGGGGAACACCGACGGTGTACCAGGGCAAAGCTCACAGCGAGCTCGTCACCAACGGATCGAACTTCATACGCGGTTACGACCCCGATACCGGCCGTGAGTTGTGGCGCCTCGGCGGCAGTTCGAAGATCACCGCGCCGACGCCGGTCTTCTTTGAAGATGTGATCCTGGTCGCGAGCGGCCGCCGGCCGGAAGCGCCCATCTTCGCGATACGCGCCGGCTCCCGCGGCGACATCGGTGAAGGCAACCCGGCACTGGTGTGGCGCAAGCTCCAGCGCGGGCCCTACATGCCGACGCCGCTCTTTTATCGAGGCGTGTTGTACGTGCTCGGGAATGCCGGCATTTTCGATGCGTACGACTTCAGAACGGGCCAGGAGGTGTACCGGCAGCGAATCCCGCATCAGGGGTCCGGATTCAGTGCGTCACCCGTCGCTTCGGATGAGAAGATCTACCTGTCGAGCGAAGACGGCGAAATCTTCGTAATCAGGGCAGGGGCGCAATTCGAGCTTCTGGGCAGGTACGACATGGGCGAGCCGCTGATGGCGACGCCGGCCATAGCGGGCGGCAGCCTCATCGTACGTACACAGCACCATTTGTGGGCGATTCATCGGGAATCACGCCTGAGGGCAGGCCGATGAGGGAATGTAAGAACTGCGGTCTGCTACTTGCAGGCGTGCTGCTTCTGGCCGGCGACCCGCGGGTTCTGCTCGGGCAGACCGTGTCGCGGATGCTGATTGCATCCCTCGACAGCGGCAGTTTTGCCGGAACCAGATTCCCTGTTTCCTTCAGCTATGACGCCGGCGAAGTCAGTGCGCGCGGCGACAGCTTCATTATGCTGCGGTCGTTCGACTTTGCCCTGCGAGGTGTCGCGTTCACGCGCAACGACATCTTTCAAGGCGGCCAGGCGATATTCCGTAACGGGAAACTGGCAAACGTAACCGCCTCATTCCAGGTTCGGTTGCCGGCTGACGCGCCGCTCAGGAATCTCACGTTTGGGTTCGGCGGTGATGGTGTCATCGGGTATGTCGACCTCGAGAACAAGTACGGCGCCGGTTCGTTCGTGTTCACAACTGCTTCGGCCGTGGTGAACGCCGCTTCGTTCGCCCTGAATCAGCCCCTCGCGCCGGGTTCGCTTGCATCGATCTTCGGTACAGGTCTGGCCGTCTCGACGGCGCGGGCCGGCCTTTTGGGGCTGCCAACCGAGCTCGCGGCCGTTTCGGTCGCGATCGGCGGGGTGCCCGCGCCGCTTCAGTATGTCTCGCCGACGCAGATCAACCTGCAGGTCCCCTGGAATCTGCCCGCCGGAACGGCCGACGTCAGAATCACAACCCATGGCTCCGTGTTGCCGCGCCTGCAGGTGTCCATCGTGCCTTACTGGCCGGCGATTTTCAGCGTGCAGGGCGGCATAGCGGTCGCGATCAATCCGGATGGATCCATCGCCGCTCCGGCGGGGACTTTACCCGAAGCGGCGGCGCACGCCGCGCAACCCGGGGACTACATCGCGATTCTGGGCACGGGTCTCGGCGCCGTCTCTCCCGCGATTGCCGATGGTCGAAGCGCAACGGACGGGCTGCGGACAACCCTAATCACACCGCGAGTCCTGATTAGCGGCGTGTCAGCGGAAGTGACGTTCTCAGGGCTCTCCCCGCAATTTCCCGGTGTCAACCAGATCAACGCGATCGTTCCTCTGGTGGCAGCGGGCTTGCAGCCGTTGCAGCTCGAGATGGGGCCAATCCGGACAACAGACCAGATCGCGATTGCAGTCGGCGGGCACCAGGCCGGCGCTCGACCTCCACTGCGGTCCGCAGCAGCAGCAGAGCTGACGGCGGAGGACGTATCAGCGCCGAGACGCGGTATGCGACTGACCTGGTGAAACGCATACCCGAAACGCTGTTTCCGCCGTGGTGGAACTTCGGGACGATCACGCGGGCAGATCAGGCGAGGAGCGACTGCGCGCGTATCAGGCGCGGCCGCACGTCGCTGCCGGCGCGGCAATCTACTGTACAGGCGCCGCAATCGGCGCAGCGGACACGCTGCCATGACGCGGGCATTCCCGCAAACGCGGCCCGGGCGCGCGGCAGATTGCCGTAACCCTCGGCATACATCAGCCAACGGAGGACATCAGGGACCGGCAAACCGTAGCGGCACGTGCCGGCGCATCCGGCGCACATGCGGCAATAGCCGGCTCCGTGCTGCGCAATTGTCAGCGCGAGCTGTTTGCGCTCGCTCTCGGTGAACGCCGTCCGGGCCGCGCGCACATTATGTTCGAGGTCGGCTATGCTCGTCATCATTACCGGCACGCAGTCAACGTGCGGATTATTCAGGGCCCACTTCAATGCAGCCGTCAGAGCCGCGCGGCGGCGATTCTCGCGGTCAACCGACTCGGCCCATGGTTTGCGTTCGCCGGGTACGAATCGCAGGCCGCCCATCAGCGGCTTCATCGCAACGATGCCAAGCCCGGAGCGGTGCAGCTGGATGATGTCGTCACGGCTTCCGCCCGGCAGCGACGTGCGTGGCCGAGTCTCATCCGGGTCGGGCCTGTGCTCCCATGTCGCGAAGTTACAGACGACCATCACAGCACTTACCACGCCGCGCAGTTCGTCGAGCCGCGAACGAATGCTGCCGATTCCGTGCCCGGCCACGGCGCATGCTCCGATCTTGCCGGAGGCTTTGGCCGCGAGAACTCCTTCGATCAGATCATCAGTAAGAAGCTCGGGTTTGTATTTGGACGTGAGATACCACAGATCGATGTAATCCGTTCGAAACTGCTGTAACTGGGTGTCGAGGTCGCGCAGCATGTCCTCGCGCGTGGGTTTCGCCGACCCTGCCGCGAGAACCACCCGCGAGCGGATGGGGCGCAGCTCGTTTCCAACGAGCTCGTGATTGCCGAAAGCATGGAAGTAGTTGATCCCGAGATCGGCGGCGCGCCGGATGACATCTTCGGAGCGAATATCTTCACAACCGATCCCAAGCCGAGTGACCTTCAGTTCCGAGCGCCCTAACCGCTGCGGGCGATCCCACGCCGGCCGCGCCGAGGACGCCGTCAGAGGCGCGCTGAGGAGCATGTTGCGACGTGACAATTTACTGTCCATGCACTCGCATCATATCGCCTGGCCCGGGCTGCAGGGTGCTCCGACGACATGAGGGCACGCCGAACGCCGCAGAACACGGGATTGTCCGGGAGAGAAGCTTTCGCCGGGACTGAAGCGCCGGTTACGAACGAGCGCACGACCTGCCGCCGGAACGCCGGCAGTTACAGGCCAAGGTGGGTGCGGGCGCAGGCGATCGACTTCGCTATATTCTCATTCTCGAGTCGCAGCTGCGCGTCCTCTGTCAGGGCGGACGGGCGCTGCAGCGGATACGCTGGCTTCTTAGTGCGAACGATGTTGAGTGTCTTCGCGAGGTCGCGCGCAGGCATGGGGCTGTAGGAATCGTCGAAGGTTACCCAGTATCTTTCCGTGTACACAGGTATGTTCAGCGGATCGCGCGTGATCATCTCGAGATTGAACGGTATGTTCGGGTCTTTACCGCGCAGACTCTGCACCATCGCCTTCAAATCGAGAAAGCCATCGCCCAGCGGGACCTCGGACAGCAGGAAGCCATCGGCGTACGGCTCGACCGCCATGTCTTTTATGTGGCATGCGATGGCATACGGCCGCAGGATGCGAAGCGTGTCCGCAGGGTCTTCACACAGGGCCACGTTGTTGCCGAAATCGAAGTGAACGCCCACCCACTCACTGCTCAGGCGTTTCATCCACGCGGCCTGCTCGGCGGCGCGCCAGCCCTTGTGATTTTCGATGCCGAGGCGCAGCTTGTATTTGCGAAGAACGGGCTCGGCGAGAGCGACCGAGCGCTGGCAGCGTTCGAAATCGCTCCGGAATGCATCCAGGCTGTCGTACTGCTCGTAGCGGCGCTGCGTCATCGCGGCGTGGAACCCGATCACGCCCGCTTCCTTTGCGGCTCTGACGGCGGCCTCGTATGCGGGAACGTCGCCCTGCTCGCGCGGCAGAGGCGTGCCGACGATCGCGCGCATGTTCCAGCGCTCAGTTTTGTTTCGGAACTCGCGGATCGCATCGGGGTTCCTGTGATCGAGGCGGGTTTCGACGACACCGAGGCCGAGATTATGACAATGCTCGATGAAATCGAAGGGTTTGCTCGCGGCACGAGCCGCTCGCGCACGCATCGGGAAGCCCGCGGGCGCGCCGCCGAGGTTGGGGCTCAGCTTCCGATCGGTGTCCGCGAAGGCGCGCTGAGCCGTGGTCACACTCGCAGCCTGAAGCAGCTGTCGTCTGCTGATCATGATGCTGAGGCATATCATACGATGGTGCGGAGGGATTTGCGATGAAGAGAATGAAGAGAATGCTGGTTTGTCTGTCCCTGGGATCCGCGATGTTTGGCGCCGAGGTAGCCGCGCCGGCGGATCAGATCGCCTCGGCGGTACTGGCGGCGCCAAAGGAGCGGCGTGCCGCAGCCGCCGTGCTCGGCTACAACGACAAGGCCGAAGTGGTGATGCTGCGCAAAGGCACGAACGATCTGGTGTGCCTGGCCGATGATCCGGCGGACAAGGCGTTCAGCGTGGCTTGTTACCACAAGGATCTCGAACCGTTCATGGCACGCGGCCGCGAACTGGCGGCGCAGTACAAGGGCAAAGAACGCCATGAGGTGCGCTGGAAAGAAGTGCAGGAGGGCAAGGTCCCGATGCCGCGCGACGCGCGGATGCTGTACGTCCTGAGCGGCAGCGGGTACGATGCCGCGAAAGGGGAAGTGAGCGACTCGTATCTGCGGTGGGTGGTCTATATTCCCTACGCGACGGCGGAATCGACGGGCCTGTCCACGACACCCGGGCCGGGTCCGTGGCTCATGTATCCAGGCACGCCGGGGGCGCACATCATGATCAGCCCGCCGAAGAAACAGGAGGCGCTGCGATGAAGCGTGTCGTGCTGGCATGCATGCTGGCGCTGGCGGCGTGGGCGGCGGATGTCAGCGGAAAATGGCGAGCGGAGTTTACGACGCCGGATGGGACACAGCGCGTAAACACGTTCACCTTCAGGATGGACGGCGAGCGGCTGACGGGCACGGTGGCCGGCACTCAGGACGAGACGCCGATCAGGGATGGCAAGGTGAGCGGCGACACGATTTCCTTCACGGCGGACCGGCCGTTCGGGACCTTCACGTATAAGGGCAGGATCAGCGGCAACGAGATCAGGTTCACGGTGCAGTTCAACGACAACAGCTTCGATATCACCGCGAAGCGTGTGAACTGATCTCAGCTCAACGGTCGCCGAACTGACGAGGAATGCCGTACTCATCCATCTTGTGAAGAATGGTGGTGCGGCTGCCGTAGCCGAGCGCGCGTGCGGCCTGGGTGATATTGCCGCGCGTGGCCGTGAGAGCCTCGATTATCTTTTCGCGTTCGACGTCGGCCATGGTCTTGATGACGGGCTGCGCTGACCCCGCCGTCGTCTGTGAAGCGGCGGCCTGGGTCGAGGCGGGAAGCGCCAGCTGCCACGAGAACAGGACTTCGCCGGCGGCGAGCGCGGAGGTCATGATGCAGTTCTGCAGCTCGCGCACGTTGCCCGGCCACGAGTAATTCATGAGACGCGCCACCGCCTCATAGGAAATCGAGCGAGCGCGGGTTCCCCGCTCCGCGGCGGATTTGTCGAGGAAATAATGCGCAAGCAGGCGGATGTCCTCGGGGCGATCGCGTAACGGAGGAACCGAGAGCCGGTGCGCAAAGCGGTGGTAGAGCGCTCGCCGAAATGTTCCGCGCTCGACGGCCTCTTCGAGCGGCTGGTCGGTTGCGGCGATCACGAGCACATCCACGTTCACCGGCGCGCGCGCCTGCACACGCCAGACCTGGCGATCCTCGAGCACGCGGAGCAGCTTGTCCTGCAGGGGCAGCGCGAGAGCGTGGATCTCGTCGAGGAACAGCGCTCCGCGATGCGCCATCTCGAACCACCCCGGCGATCCGGCCGGGTCGGCGCCGGCGATG
>DASSSG010000437.1:0-7940 GCA_035708545.1 Bryobacteraceae bacterium
TTGTCACCCGAGCCTCCCGCCAGCCCCACGGCGGCCCCAAACATAATGGCAACCAGCGCCGCGGCGGAGGCGCAAACGAGCGATACGCGGCTGCCGTGCACGAAACGAGAAAAACGATCCCGGCCGAGTTCGTCGGTGCCCAGCAGAAACGCACCGGAAGGCGGCTTGTTGGGGCGGTCGCGGTACTGGACGGCATAATTGTGCGGCGCGACGAGATCCGCTCCCAGCGACAGCGCGCACGTGAGGAGCAGAATGCACACTGCGAGGCCGCGCACAATTCTCATGAGGTCGGCTGCACCCCCGTCGCAAGTATTTCGGCCATGGAATTGGCGAGGACCGTTACTGCGGTGAGCAGCAGTGTGATGCTGACCAGTAACGGGAGATCGCGGCCAAGCGCCGCCTGCCATGCGAGCTGCCCCAGACCCGGCGAGTCGGCGAGCGCCTCCACGGGAATTGCCGCACCAAAGGCCAGCGTTACCGAAACCCCGAGCACCGCCAGCAGAGGCGCGAAGGTCGCGGGCGCGACATAGAAGACGAACACACGTGCAGCCCGGAGCCCGCGGGCGCGTGCCATGATCACGTGAGCACCGCCGCTTGCAGCACGAATCTGCTCGGTTGCATGTGAGAATACCTGGGGCAGAACGACGGCTGCAATTGCGGCTGCGGGCGGCAACCCCAGCAGCAGGCAAACGCTGGCGACGACCGCTGAGGGTATGCTCAGCAGCGAGCTGCTGAGCAGCGCAGCCACCAGTGTTGCCGCCGTACGTCTCCCAGCGGCGGCCAGCGCAGCAAGCACGAGCGCGGTGAGCCAACCCATTGCCAGACCGCTGAACACCGACCGGACCGTACGCGGTGCGCGCTCCGAGATCAAATCGCGAACAGGGCGGTCGAACAGCGCTGAACGTCCCATTTCCCCGCGCGCCAGCCCCGCAACGTAGGCATAGTAAAAAGCGATCGCGCCGATTTGTCTCGTTCGTTCGCGTTCGCGATTGAGTGCTTGCCGCGAGGCAGCGGAGTAGCGGGCGTCGAGTGCTCCCTCGTCCATGCCGAAGCCTGGCGCCAGACGGACAAGAGACGCCCCCAGCAGGCCGGACAGAAGCAGGATCAGCGCGCCGCGGGCGACGGTTCGGAGCACCGCACCGGCAGCAGACGGGTTGACCACTCCCCTGGGCTGCAATGGCTGGTCCTGCTACTGGGCAACATGTTATCAGGATCGCCGACCCCCGTTTAGTACGGTGTCTACCTTACAGCCGAACCGAAAACCGCAAGCCGACTTACGCTCGAAGGTGGTGGGATTCGCTACATCCGCAAACATGGGCCCCAAGCCTCCGCATCGAGGGTTCTTACAACCCGCCGAAACGGGCTGGTACTGACCTGCGATTCATACGACTATACAGTACTGCCCGGTAACGAGTTCTAAGATGGCCGTGCTATTCCTTCCGCAGTTTCGGTTGTATGTCGGTGATAAGCGAGGCCGAACTTCAGTGGGAGAGCTCGCACATACGAACTCGGATGGCTATTTAGCTCTGCAAAAGGCCGGCGGCGAATACCGGCGGCTATTCCCCGAATTCTCGCCCGGAGCGTTCTCCGGGGGGAGGTTCCCTCTGAAAACCGTACGCACTCTGGCAGCTGGACTCCTGCTTCTGCTGCTTCCACAGCTCTGTTCTGGAGGCTCGTCGAAGATTGCTCCAGACCTCACAAATCTCGATCCGTCGTCGGTGATCGACGTCATCGTACAATTCGCCGTTCCTCCAGGCCTGCAGCAGCAGGCGATCGCGGCCAGCGGCGGGCGCGTGAAGTGCCACCTGCCTCTTATCGAGGCAATGCTGGTTTCGATTCCCGCTCCTGCGATCCGCGGATTGGCAAATAACCCATCGATCTCCTATATCTCACCCGACCGCGAGGTCGCGGCAACGCTCGATTATGCGACGCCCACGGTGAACGCTAACATCGCGTTCCAGTCGGCTCTGGATGGGACCGGCATCGGCATCGCGATCATCGACAGCGGCATCAACGATACGCGCGATTTGTTCGCGGCAAACTCGAGCGCTTCAAACCAGTCGAGAATTGTTTACAGCCAGAGCTTCGTTTCCGGCGTCACCAGCGTTGCCGACCAGTACGGTCACGGAACACACGTCGCGGGCATCGCTGCGGGAAACGGCAACAGCTCAACGGGAGCGCCATATTTCAAGACCTTTCGCGGCATTGCGCCGAACGCGAAGATCATCAACCTGCGTGTTCTGAACGCCAAAGGCGCCGGCACCGACAGCGCGGTGATCAAAGCGCTTGACCGGGCGATCCAGCTCAAGAGCCAATACAACATTCGCGTCCTGAATCTGTCGCTCGGACGGCCGGTTTACGAGACATACAGCCAGGACCCGCTGGGCCGCGCCGTGGAGAAGGCGTGGGCCGAGGGCATTGTCGTCGTGGTTGCTGCCGGAAATGCAGGCCGCAATCGGACGCACGGTACTGACGGTTACGCAACAATCACGTCGCCTGGAAACCATCCGCGCGTGATCACCGTCGGCGCGATGAAGACCTTCGGCACATCCAGCCGCGCCGATGATCTGATCGCAAGCTACAGTTCGAAAGGGCCGAGCCTGCTCGACCACATAGTCAAGCCGGATCTCGTCGCGCCGGGTAACCGCACGATCTCGCTGATCGCTTCGAAAAGCCTGGTCTCGTCCAACTCAACGAGCACCAACAAGATTCTCTATTCGTACTATCAGTCGACCTCCAGCAGAAGCTATTCGGCTGATTATTACAGATTGAGCGGAACCAGCATGGCGGCTCCGATGGTAAGCGGCGCAGCCGCCCTGATGCTTCAGAAAGACTGGAGCCTCAACGCGGACACCATCAAAGCGCGGCTGATGAAGACAGCCACCAAGACCTTTCCGCAGTACAGCACTGCGGTCGATCCCGCCACGGGGCAACGGTACTCGAGCCAATATGACATTTTCACGATCGGTGCCGGTTATCTCGACGTCTGGGCGGCTCTCAATGCCACCGATTACGTGCCCCCGACCAATAACGCAACGTCGCCGACAGCGGTGTTCGATGCGTCCACGAACTCCGTGCGCGTAATCAATACCGAGTCTGCAATCTGGGGATCGGCGGCGATCTGGGGAACAGCAGCGATCTGGGGTACTGCCGCGATCTGGGGCACCAGTGTCTGGGTAGATGGAGCCGCGGCCATCTGGGGGACCTCAGCGATCTGGGGCAGCGCCGCGATTTGGGGAACAGCAGGGCCGAGCGGCAATGCCGCGATCTGGGGAACGGCAGCAATCTGGGGCACCAGCAGTTCACCTGGCGGCGAAACATTGAACCAGCTCATTACCGGAGAGAACTGAGGATAACAATGCGAAGCAGATCAACGGATGCACCAGCTGGCGGCTGCGGATTGCATCGGGCGTTGGTTGTAAGCGCGATCGTTCTCCTCTCAGGGATGCGTGCGACGGCGCTCCCGCCGGACAAACTGAGCCCTGACCTGGCTTCGGGACCCCGGAGTGCGATGGTCAGGGTCATCGTCCAGTTCCACAGGGCGCCTGACGCCGGCGACCTGGTGAAAATCGCTGAGCGCGGTGGTACGTTCCGGAAGAGCCTTCGCACGATTCGGGCAGCTGTTTTTACGCTCCCGGCCGCAGCCGCAGCCGCGATCGCTGCCGATCCGAACGTTCGATACATATCTCCCGATCGGCCCCTGACCGCTATGCTCGAGTTTGCCGCGCCCGCCGTCGGCGCCGATATGGCTTTCAACCTGGGCTGGACCGGAAGCGGGGTAGGCGTCGCGGTCCTGGACAGCGGCATCGCATCCGAGCACTCCGATCTGAAACCGCGCGTTGTGTATGCCCAGAACTTCGTGCCGGACGGCAGCGGAACTGAAGACCCGTACGGTCACGGAACGCACGTAGCAGGAATAATCGGCGGAAACGGCATGGCATCCTCGGGCCCCAGCTACACGATCACCTTTCGTGGGATTGCGCCGAGAGCAAACCTGATTAACCTGCGGGTTCTTGACATCAACGGCCAAAGCAGCGATTCAGTCGTGATCAGCGCCATCGAGCGCAGCATCGAACTAAAGTCCGCATACAACATACGAGTCCTGAATCTTTCGCTCGGCCGCACGATTCGCGAGAGCTACACGCTCGATCCTCTGTGTCAGGCGGTGCAGCGGGCGTGGGAAGCGGGTCTGGTCGTCGTCGCCGCCGCCGGCAACAACGGCCGGGACAATTCCATGGGCACCGGCGGGTACGCAACGATCACGTCGCCAGGCAACAGCCCGTACGCGATCACCGTCGGCGCTATGAAGGATTTGAGCAGCATCACCCGGAGCGATGACCTGATGGCCAGTTACAGTTCAAAAGGGCCGACTCTTCTCGATCATGTCGTGAAGCCCGATCTGGTCGCTCCTGGGAATAACATTGTCTCCGCGCTTGCGTCCGGTGCGGCGGTCCGCGATCTGTACCCGAACAATGTCGTGCCCGTTTCGTACTACAAGGTCAACAACACCTCGAATCTCTCTTCTTTTTATTTCCGGCTGAGTGGGACCAGTATGGCCACGCCCATGGTGAGCGGCGCGGCGGCGCTCCTGCTTCAGAAACAACCGTCCCTGACACCTGACCAGGTGAAGGCACGGTTAATGAAAACAGCGACGAAAAACTTTCCATCCACGAGCACGGCGATCGATCCGGTCACTGGTCTCACCCACCAGGTCACATACGATCTCTTTACTGTCGGAGCCGGTTATCTCGATATCGTCGCTGCCCTGAACGACTCCGAATCAGCCACGGGCTCCGCTGCGTCACCGACTGCTTCATTCAATTCGACGACGGGTGTCACTTCGGTGGTGATGGCGCCTGGTTCTGTATGGAACAGCGCCGTTATCTGGGGAACGGCGGTGATTTGGGGCACAAGTGTGATGGTGAACGATACTGCCGTCATCTGGGGCACAGCCGTCATCTGGGGTACGACGAGCAGCGAGGCCATGGCTGTGATCTGGGGCACGGCGGTAATCTGGGGCACCGGTCAGTCGCCGCCCGAGGTTGTATCTGTTCGCGGTGAGACGTAGGCGACGAAAGAAGGATGAGCCACAGGCCGAACAACGACAGCACAGGAGGTTTCATGTTGCCGATCGCCAGAGCATACATAGCATGCATTCTCTTAGCGGGCGCCGCCGCCCTTGTGCGCGGCGCAGCACTCTGGACCCTGCAGGAGCCAGTACGGTTCTTCTGTTACCTGGCGCTTGCGGTACCGGCTTCATGTCTGAAGGTACGACTGCCCGGGATTACGGGCACTATGTCCGTACTCTTTCTGTTCCTTCTGGCCGGCATCGCCGAGCTGGGCATCTCGGAAACACTCGTAATAGGAACTACCTGCGCGCTCGTGCAGTGTTTCTGGCGCACGTCGGTGCGGCCGCGTGTGGTTCAGGTGCTGTTCAGCGTCGCGAACATCGCATTGGCCGTAACCGCCGCTGACGCTGTGTATCACTGGCCGCTTCTGCTCGCCGCAAATTTTCAGTCGCCTTTCCGGCTGGCCCTCGCGGCGTCCGTGTTTTTCGTAGTCAACACTTTCCCGGTCGCCACGGTCATAGCGCTCACGGAACGCAAGTCGATCCGGCAGGTCTGGCCGCAGTGTTATTGCTGGTCGTTTCCTTACTATCTGATCGGAGCCGCCATCGTAGGCGTCTTCAGTTTTACAAACCGCCGTCTGGATTGGCAGGCCTGGCTGTTGATCCTGCCCGTAGTCTACGTCATTTACCGCTCTTATTATTTGTACCTGGACCAGTTACAGGCGGAAAGACGTTATGCGGACGAGCAGCGCCGTCACGCCGAAGAAGTGGCATCTCTGCACGGTCAGACGACTGACGCCCTCATGGAGGCCGTAAGCGCCCGAGCCAGACTCGAGGCAGTGTTCCAGGCTTCGCCGCTGGCCATGTTTGCCCTGGATCGTGAAGGACTCCTGATCAGCTGGAATGCCATGGCAGAGCGGATGTTCGGCTGGACAGCACGCGAAGTGCTGGGCGGGCCTCTGCCTTCGATCGCCGGGCAGTCGGGCGAGGCCGGAAAAACTCTCGTCGAGCACACGCTCGCCGGAGAGGCCCTGTCCGGACAGGAAGCCGCGCAATTCCGCAAGAACGGCACGTCGTTTGAAGCGGCAATCTGGACGGCTGCCCTGCGGGATCCGGCGGAAAAGAATTCCGGCATCCTGGTCACGGTCGCCGACGTGAGCGACCGCAAACGTCTTGAGGAACAACTGCGGCTCTCGCAGAAGATGGAGGCGATCGGCCGTCTTGCCGGCGGTGTCGCGCACGACTTTAACAACCTGCTCACGATCATCAATGGCTACAGCAGCCTGCTGGTGGACGCGTTGCGAGACGATGCCTACGCGCGCAGCCAGGCCGAGGAGATTCTGAGTTCAGGCACCAGGGCGGCTGAACTGGTCTCGCAGTTGCTGACGTTCAGCCGCCGGCAGCTCATCAAGCCAACGCCGATCGAGATTAATCGGCTGGTGCGGGACGTCGAACGAATGCTGCGCCGCCTGATCGGCGAGCACATCGATTGCCGGACGAGACTTGCGCCGGACGCCGGCTGGATACGAGCGGACCGCAATCAGATGGAAGCGGTGCTGATCAACCTCGCAACAAATGCACGTGATGCGATGCCGAATGGAGGCGTGCTGTCGATCGAGACATCTCGCGTCGAGGTCGCCGCCGGGTCTGAACCCGACCTGCCTGAGGGTTGGTACGTGCATCTCGTTGTTCGCGATACCGGACAGGGCATGGACGCTCAGACAAGAGAGCACTTGTTCGAGCCGTTCTTTACGACGAAAGCGACCGGTAAGGGCACAGGGCTGGGTCTGTCGACAGTCTATGGAGGTGTGGAGCAGAATCGGGGGCGTATCTTCGTTGACTCGGCGCCGGGAAAGGGTACGAGTTTCTCGATTTACCTGCCCGCGTTCGAAACCGGCGGCGAAGGCATGGTTGGGCACGGCAGGCCGGAGGTCAGGGTTGCGGGCACGGAGACCGTTTTGCTCGTGGAGGATGAAGCTGCCGTGCGGCGTATGTTGCGCGAGGCTCTCACTCACGCCGGATATCGGGTGTGGGAAGCGGGAAACGGAGTCGAGGCTGTAGAACAGTGGGCGGACAGAAGCGATGAGATAGACCTGCTGGTGACCGACATTGTCATGCCGGCAATGAATGGGCTGCGACTCGCAGAAGAACTGCTTACGCGGTCACCGCGCCTTCGAGTGCTGTTCATGTCCGGACATGCGGACGAAGTGATCAATAACCAGGGAATCTCGGATGCTTCGCCCGACTATCTGGCTAAGCCGTTCGCGCCGCAGATGCTGGTCAGCAAGGTCCGTGAGGTTCTCGACCGCCCCGCGGAGGTGCGGGCGGCACGGGCGGTGCAGCGGTAGTCCAGCCGGGCTTTGCTCACTCACGAGGCCTGAAGCCCGCGGCCGGCTGCCGGCCGCGCGAGAGTATAAGATGGTCGGGGCGTCAGTACTCAGGAGACGAATCCATGATGACAAATCTGCGGATTGCTGCGCTGCTGCTGGCCACTGCGGCGATCGCTATCGCAGCCGATGTGGCCGGCAAGTGGACAGGCGAAATGCCGGGACGCCAGGCTGGCACCGTAACCTTTGTCTTCAAGAGTGACGGCGACAAGCTCACCGGAACCATGACCGGTCCGCAGGGGCGGCAGATCACGCTGCAGGACGGAAAAATCTCGGGCGACCAGATCTCGTTCAATATCCAGGGACCGAACGGCAAAATGCTCTTTCAGGGAACAGTCGCGGGCGAAGAGATAAAGATGACACGCACACGCGAGGGCGGCCGGTCGCGCGCATTCACGCTGAAACGGGCGCAGTAAGCTGACGTTACGGTTTGTTTCGGATTTCCGCCTGGATCGCCGCGGTAAATGCGTCCACGAACGGACGGC
>DASSSG010000438.1:0-8935 GCA_035708545.1 Bryobacteraceae bacterium
AGACAACATAGCTGGCGCAGAACCCGTCACCGTGCTCGCGCACCGATTCTGGCAAACCCACTTCGCCGGCGACGAAACGGTGATCGGCCGTAAGTTGATCGTGGACGACCAGATCTGGACGATCGCCGGCGTGGCGGCTCCGTTCGACTGGCACCGGACAGCGGACTTGTTTGTGCCGGTGGTGTTTGCCCTGAACAAGTGGGGCCTGAATATGCGCGAGCAACACAGCAACAGCGGCGTGGTCGCGCGGTTGAAACGCGGGACCAGCATAGAACAGGCCCGGTCCGAGATGGAGCTCATCGCGGATCAGCTTGCCGCGCAATATCCCGGTGCAAACGGCGGGAACGGAGTCATGGTCGTGCCTCTGCGCGATTACATCGGCGGCAGCATTCGCCGCGCCGTTATGCTCATGTTCGGCGCCGTTGCATTGCTCCTGCTGGTTGCCTGCGCCAACGTGGCAGGACTGCTGCTCGCACGCGCCGCAGTGCGCCAGCGCGAATTCGCGATTCGAACCGCACTGGGAGCCAGCCGTCCGCAGCTCATCCGCCAGCTACTGGCGGAGAGCCTGCTCCTGGCAATCTCCAGCGCAATGGTCGGAGTGGTCGTCGCCTGGTTCAGCGTTGCCGTGCTGCGGCGCGTATTCCCCGCTGCAGAGAATCTGGGCGGCATCGGGGTGGATGCACGCGTGTTCGCATTCTCCGTTCTGGCAGCAGCACTGACGGCGGTCCTGTTTGGGCTGGTTCCGGCGGTGCAGTTCTCCCGCCCGGACGTGACGGAAGCGATGAAGGCCGGCGGACGCGTGTCGCATGGAGGCGCGCTCCGATTGCATACTCGCAAGCTTCTCGTAGTCAGTCAGGTGGCCATCGCGATGATCCTTTGTGCCGGCGCCGGATTACTGACGCGCAGCCTGCTCGAGGCGCTGAGGACGAATCCGGGTTTTCGGGCGGAGCAACTCATCGTCGCTGCATTAGTGCCAGCCGATCGCCGGGATATGGATATTTCCCGCAACTCGCGATTACTGACGGATATTGCCGAGCGGTTGGAAAACCTGCCTGGCGTGCGGGCAGCGGGAGGGATCAACGGCCTGCCATTCAGTAACGCCGACTCGTGGGGTGACTTCTATCATGACGACCGGCCGCTGCCGCCAGCCGGTAAACTGCCGAATGCCATGCAGGCTGCCGCCACGCCAGGATATTTCCGGGCCATGGGCATACCGCTGCTCAGAGGGAGGTTCTTTACCGCAGCCGATGGCCGGATGCCTCCGGTCAAACGCGACGTGGAATCGGTGATGGCTTATTTGCGATCGGCCGAACTGGTAGCGGTAATCAACGAATCCATGGCCAGGCAATTCTGGCCAGGTGAAGATCCAGTCGGCAAGTCCTTCCGTTTCGGACCACCATCGCTGAAGGGCCCTCGGGTGAGAATCGTGGGGATAGTTGGAGACGCGAAGCAACTCGGTCTTGACCGCCCGGTCGAGCCGCAGTACTTCTTCTCGGCGGACCAGTTCCCGATTTTGGAAGCCAGGCTCGTTCTCAGGACCACGCAGAACGTCTCCGGAGTGGCGGCGGCAATACGCAGGACAGTGACTGAGTACCAGCCGGATGCTGTCGTATCCACAGTAGAGGCCATGGACACGCTGATTGACCGCAGCCTCACGAGCCGGCAAAACAACGTAATGTTGTTGGGGTTCTTTTCAGGAATCGCCCTGCTGTTAGCCGCCGTCGGTCTTTATGCGACGATGGCCTACATCGTCGCGCGGCGCACGCAGGAGATCGGGCTGCGCATCGCAGTCGGCGCCACGGCTGCTGACGTTCGCAGGACGGTGATCCGCGAGGGCGGCATGCTCGCGTTCGCCGGAGTAACCATCGGGCTCGCCGCGGCGCTGGCGGGGGCACGCGCGGTCTCGAGTATGTTGTACGGCGTCGCGGCCAGCGACGCGCTCACGTATGCAGGTTCGGCTCTGGTGCTGTTTGCAATCACGTTCGCTGCAAGCTACATCCCGGCCTGGCGCGCCAGCAGAGTGGATCCGATGATCGCGCTGCGATGTGAGTGAGCTCTCGCCTTCTTCCAGCCGGGCACGGACTTTGTAAGTTGGCTAAGTTGATAGTAGCCGTCAAAAGCCTCAGCGGAGTCGTTTTTCCCTGATCTCCGAGAGTACGGCCTGCGACACGCGGAAGCTGGTCTTTTGAAGCTCAGCCACCGCTTCATCGAAATCGACGAGCCCGGCTTGTTCAGCTTGATCGAGAACGGAAAGCGTTCCTGCTACCTTCAGCCCTCTGCGGACTGCTTCCTGCCGTCCCGCCTGGTCAACGATGAGCACCACATCGGCGTGCACCTCGGTTGCGAGCGCGATAGCCTCGCTCTCTCCGAGGTCGAGCTGCGCCAGAATGAGGCTGCTCCTGGGACTAAGAACTTCCACCCATGCGGGTGCATTAGCGGCCCAGTGCTGGACCGGTCTCGGCGCAAGTGGATGCCTGAGCTCCGCCACCACCGCAGGTGGAATCAGAATTCGCGTGTCAGCTGCCGGAGGAGTTCGACCTGCGCGATCAGGACGAGATAGTTGATCGGCGATGTGTCTGCGACGACAAGTATCGAGAGCGGGCTCAGTGCTGAGCCTCTCTTGCCCGGAGCTGACGAAGCGTATCGCGATCCTGCTCGAAATCCTCCACCGTGAAGTCATACACTCCGTGCTCCTTCAAAAATGCGTCCACGTGCATACGCGTTTCGAAACCAAGGAGCCGGCGAAGCTGCGCGGCTGTGAGCGCATGGGATCTATATGCTTCGAGCGCCAGACTCTCGAGCGCTGCTCGAGGCAGGTCCTTCCACCTGGATTCCAGTCCCTGCGCGATGTCTTCAGGCAATTCCAATGTGATCTGCATTCCAGCGCTCTTCGTCTCATTATCTCAACGCACGCCCCGAGGCGGGCTCGCCTTCTGACAAGGCGGGTTTGCATGGATAGCATTTCCCGCCTGCTGGGAAACGCTATTTCCCGCGCTTCGCGAGGCGCCGGGATTTGCGGCAAGGCATACGAGATCAGCATCCTCGAGACCGGCCGCAGCGCTGAGAAGGGCGCTTGTCCGCGACTTCGGACTTGTTTCCGGGAAAAGGCTGCCAGTTACTCGACAGCCTACGGGCCTGGGTGGTTACCGGCTCGGGCGCGAGGCTGAAGCCCCGCGCAAGCCGACAGCCTGCGCCACGCTACGCGCGGGCTACCTGAGCCGGGAGCCTGGATACGCCGAGCTGGGCGAAGATGCTCGCCATGTCGAAGTATTCACGTTCGCGCGTTGCTTTGCCGTTGCGTACTTCCATGACGTTGCAGATCTTCAGCGTAACCGGGCGATTTGTCGGCGCGATCCCCAGGAAATCGCCGCCGTGTGTGCCGCGGCCTGTCATCTCGGCGATAACTACGTTCCCGGCCACATGGACGCGATCGACTTCGAGCCTGCCATCCGGGAAAGCGGCAGCGAACAGGCGCGCGACCGCGATGCTGGCTTCGGGACCCTGCTGCTCATGACCGTCAGGGCCGGTGTAGGAATAATCCGGATTGAGCAGCGCTCGCAGCCGGTCGAAGTCGCGTGCGTTCCAGGCCGCGGCCAGTGCGCGGTGAATGTTTTCGGGGTTCATAGGTTCCTCCTGTGTTCCTCTACGATAACCCGCAGCAGTCGGTTTGGTTTTCGAGGGAAATATTCCTGGATCTGCGGCCGTTGGCCGTCGCCGGGCGCCGGTTGGCAACCGGCGCGCAGACTACCAGTCTGCCCCACAAAACAAAACGGGCTGCGGGCCGGTTCGCCGGCACGCAGCCCGGAAGGCTGTAGCTGTTGTCGTTGTTTCTAGAACGTCACGCGCGCTGCAAGCTGCAGCATGCGTGAGCTGTTGGCGAGCGCCGTCTCGAGATTGCCGAAGGCGGCATTGCCGGGCACCAGGAAACCAGGAGCAAAGCCGGGCACGAGGCTCGACCACCGTGGACCGAGGTAGGTGCTCGAACGGCCGCCGATCTGGCTATGGTTGAACAGGTTGTAGGCTTCGGCGCGGAACTCGATCGCCGCCCGCTCCCAGAAGGTGAAGCGCTTCACGCCCGCGACGTCGAAGTTATGATTGTCCGGCGTCCGCAGGTAGTTGCGCTGGCCCGTGAACATGCCGGGAGCGCCTGCGAAGAACTGCGCGTTCGGGTCGTTCGCGAGATACGCGACGACCTGGCCCTGGCGGTTACGCAGCGGCGAGACCCCCGAGCCGAGGCCGTTCGTCACGCCGGGATTGACGAACGTGCCGGTACCCATCAGGTTATTGTTGAAGGCGCCGCTCATCACCGGCAGGTTGCCCGCCGACTGATACGTGTAAATGCCGTTGATGTTGAAGTCGGCGAAGATCGCTGCCACGGGACTGTGGCGCAGCAGCGTGCCGAGCTCGAACATGGCGAGCGCCGACGCGGTGTGACGGCGATCATACACCGACCAGTAGCGCTGGCGGGGCATACCGATGTCGGCGAAGGTGCCGGTGCTGTCATCCTCGAACCGGCTCCAGGTGTAGTTGCCCTGGAACTGGAATCCGCCGGTGAACTGATGGCGCAGACTAAACGCCGCGCCGTTGTACCAGGTGTTGCCGCCCCAGTTGATGCTCGAGATTGGGCTGGTAAATCCGGCCTGGCCGAGCGAGCCACCGCCGGCAGCATTGGCCTGCAGCTGATTCAAAGTCAGAGAAAGGCTGTTGAGTTCAGCCAGCGAGGGCTGAGTCGTGAACAGCGGCAGACTCCGAGCCATCGACACGCCGAGAGGGTTCGCGTTGAGCTGCTCGTAAATCGGCTGATTCACGCCGCGCGAGCCGAGATACCTGATCTCGAAGATCGCGTTGCGCCAGATCGCCTGCTCGAACGCGACGTTCCATTGCATCGAATAGGGCAGCCGCTGGTCGCCGGCGAAAGCTGAGGTCAATCCGCGAACCTGCTGGTTGCTGAGGTCGGTTACGGCGGCGGCAGGATCGAGCAGACCGCCGCGAGCGAAGAAGCCGGCGTTATTCGCGCTCAGATTGCCGAATACGGTGCGGCCGACAGCGGGGTTGAAGCCGGCGAGACCGTACCAGTAACTGGAATACAGGGCGTCATAGTGCATGCCGAAGCCGGCGCGGAACGCGGTCATCCTGCTCCAGCCGGGGTTAAGTGCCAACCCGACAAACGGCGCGAAATTACGCCAGCCGGCGATGGGCTCGTCGAGCTCGAAGACGCCATCGAGCCGTCCGCGATTGCGCATCTGCGCCTGAAGCGCGCTCGGGATCGTCGCATGCTGCCAGCGCAGGCCAACGTTCAGCGTGAACGCCGGGGTGACGCTCCAGGTATCCTGGATATGCGCGTTCACCAGCCACTGGCCAAGGTCGAACCGGGTGTTGCCGAACGAGCGCTGCGCGGCGACATCGGGCGGGAGGTCGAGCAGAAACCGCTCGAGACCCGAGAAGCCGTAGCTCCCAAAGCCGAGTGCGGTGTTGCCCATGTAGCCGAGATACCGCCGCGCATCGGCGCCGAGGCGGAGATTATGCGCGCCCAGGCGGAAGCCGATGCCGTCGGCGAGCTGGTAAGTGTTAATCGCAGCCTGATCGTTAAAGCTGAGCTGTGGTCCGAACTGGAGGTTCAGCGCGCCGCCGATATTGATGGCCGGGAAGCTACCGGTGTTGCCGAAAACACCGAAGCTGCCCGTTTGCGGCGAATTCGCAAAGCGGTTGTAGCCGAAGCGAAGCTCGTTGGTAACTGCATCGCCGAAGGTGTGGTAGTGAGCGACGGAGAAGAGCAGAGCCTTGCTGCGCCGCGGCATCATGAACGCGGGGAGACCGAGTCCGGAGTTGTTCGCTTCGAGCTCGTTATGGACGTAGCGGACGCGAAGCTGATCCTTATCGGTGAAAGTCCAGTCGCCTGAGCCGGTGCCGTTGAACTGGTTCTGCCAGCCGCGGAATTCGCTGGTGACGGGGCCGATCGGAACATTCTGGCCTGCGACTGTTACGAATCCTGTTGTGTCACCCACGTTACCGACGGCGTTCTGAAGAATTCCAAGATTCGTAGCGGAAACACCGCCGATACGCCCGAGTTGGGCGAAACCGGCCGCGGTGGGTGCGAATGAACCGGGAGCGGCGGGCCAGGTGAACCCCAGCGGGATATATTCGAAATTACCAAAGAAGAAAAATTTGCTCGGTACGATCGGCGCACCGAGGCTGGCGCCCAGACGGTTCTGGTCATACCGTGGGTGACTGGTATACCCGAGATTCCGCAGAGATGCAGGCAGGGCGTTGAACCGCTGGTTCTGCAGGTAGTCATAGATCGCGCCGTGGATCTGGTTAGTGCCGGTGCGAACTATGCTGTTGAACTGGCCGCCCGAGGAGTGGCCGAACATGGGGGCGGGCTGGTTGTGGAAGAGCGCGAACTCGGTGGTCGCCTCGTTCGAGACGTACACGAGCGGTCCGGGGACAGCCTTGTTGTTGTTATCGGTGCCGTCAATGTGGAAGTTATTGCCGAGAGGCCGGCTGCCGGCGACGGCGGGTCCGCGGACGTTCTCGAGCGGATTGCCGGGAAGCACGCCTTCGGGGAGCACGCCGAGATTGTAGGCACCCCACGCGGTGCCGTCCCGATCGACGAAGTTCGGCGTCGGCAGGTAATGCACCAGCCGGGTGTTGAAGTTTGCCAGCACATTGGCGGGCTCGGTGGACACGGGAATGGCATCGCCGCTCACCATCGCGTCGGTAGAAGGGCCCGAGGGCATGGTGATGTTGTATGTCCCGGGCCGGCCCAGCTCGACCGAGATCTGCGGGCCTGGGCTGGGCGAGTTGTTACGCCAGGTGGTGATGATGCGATAGTTGCCGACGGGAACATTATCGAAAGTGTATGTTCCACCGGGGCCGGTGGTAGTTGTAAGCCGTTGACCGGTGGCGAGGTTTTCGAGTTCGACGTGCACGCCCGGAACAGCAGCGCCGGAGGAATCGGTCACGCGACCGGCAAGACTTCCCCCCGAAACCTGTGCCATCGCGGACAGGCAATAGCCGAGAACAAGAAATACAACGGTGAGAAATATTTGAACTGTTTTCTTCATAGGCATCGCATAGACTCCGGGGCCGGGTGAGGCAAACAGCGAGCCATTCGCGCGGAAATAAGAAAGCAGGAAGTCTTTTGTTTTTGGGATTTTAATAATTCCAAGTGTGGAAGTGTTTGTGGAACGCAGTTGGTTGCGACGTTACGATTTCCCGAGAGCAATTTCGGCAATCGCTGTACGCGGCGGAGGGCCGGCTCGATGTCCAACTTGCCGGCCTGGCGTGATTGTTCGTAATGCCGGCACCAGCTTCACGTCTGCTGCGCAGGATCAGCTCCAGGATCGGATAATAGCCGCACCCGTTCTGTGCGCGCCTCGCGGAGGGATGCCAGAAGTGTCTTGACCGCTCGCTGACGCGCGCGGCTCGGATAACTGGCCACGACGTGCGGGAATGGTAAAGGTACTTGCGGCGGCGTTTTCCCGCTCAGCACGCCGCGCGGGTTGGGTCGAAGGAATTCACCCGAATTCTAAGCGCAGATTTCGCCGAGGACGCGGCGGACATTCCCGCCGAGAATCAGCTCGACGTGCCGATCCGTGTAGCCGCGGCGAAGGAGGCCCTCGGTGAGGTCAAAGATACGACGCGAGTGGTTGATGCCGCTGATCTCGAGCGGCACACGCCGCCGGCCACGAGCGGCACTGTCGCGGCCGTCCGGGTCGGAATCGCTGCCGATTCCGAGGTGCTCTACACCCACGAGGCGAGCGACGTGATCGTAGTGATCGAGGAGGTCGTGGAGGGTCGCCGGCTCACTCCTGCTCACGAACATGCGGATGCCGGTCAGTCCCATGACGCTGCCGCGCGCCGCCATAGCGCGAATTACGGCGTCGGACTTGCAGCGCGGGTGCGGCACCAGGGCGCGGCAGTTCGAGTGCGTGATAAGAATCGGCCGCGCGGAGGCGGCGATCGCATCGAGAGTAGTGCGCTCGCCGGCGTGTGAGACGTCAATAGCCATTCCGGCACGGTTCATGGCCTGGACAATTTCGGCCCCGAATGCCGTGAGGCCGGTGTCGCGTCGTTCTCCGCAACCGCAGCCGATCAGGTTCGCGCCGTTGTAGGTCAGCTGCGAGATCCGCTGGCCGAGGGCGTGGAAAAACGCTACGTCGGAAGCGGACCGGAAATGATCGGAGTTCTGCAGGCCAAGCATTACGCCGGTGCGATGTGTTTGCCTGGCGAGCTCGATGCCGGCAGCGGAGTCGATGCGGAGCAGGTCACCGGGGTGGCTTTCAAGGAAGCGGTTCCAGAGCCAGAAGCAGCGCTCGGCGGCGGCGCAGGGCTCGTCCTGATTGAGCTGGACGGCCGGATGGAAAACGGTAATTCCGGAATCGCGGAGCTTCCGGGCGTCCGCGGCGGTGAAGCGCGCCGGGTCGGCGTGCCAGGCGTCGAGCTTCGGCCAGTCGAGCGTCAGCAGCCCGAGCATATCCACCACGGCCGAGTGGCTGACGAGGTCGACGGCGCGGATCGAATACTCTCGCACGCCGGCGAACAACCGGCAACGGCCCCTGTTGACGAGGGGTGCAGCGACGATTCCGACACCCGCAAGCACAGCTTTCTCAAGCAGATCGCGGCGACGCAATTTCCCGGATCTCCAGACCTATCGGTTTTGGAATGGAGGTTATGTTATCAGAAAGGCGGCGCGGCGCAAAGAAAACTTTTGCGGGGTGGCTGTGGGGCGCGCGTGGGGAGCGGTCTACTTGTTCGCGAAGCAGTACAGCGTGCCGTAGGTCCGTACGTACAGCCGGCCGTCGACAATGGCCGGCGTGGCCTTGCAGCCCTCGCCAAGGTCGTTGACGCGCAGCAACTCCCAGGCGGCACCCGCGCGAATCACCGACACCTTGCCCTCTTCGCTGACCGTATAGATGTTTCCGCCGGCAGCAAC
>DASSSG010000439.1:0-15701 GCA_035708545.1 Bryobacteraceae bacterium
GCGCTCAACCTCGAACAGGCGCTCGGCTTCGCGGCTGAGGCCCGCCGGATGAACGCCCGCCGCTCCGGCGAGATCGTTTTCGTCGGCGCCGGCCGCATTCGCGAGCAGGACAGTGCCCCGCCGGCGGTGGCCGGCCTCAGAGTGCTTCAGCTCAGGCATGAGGGTGATAACCGAGGGCTGCGCAGCATCGGTTTGCGGCCGTCACCCGTCAGCCGCGGGGTTTGGGAGATCTTCGTCTCGGTTCGCAACTATGCCGCGCGGCCGGCATCGGTTCCACTGATCGTTTCCTTCGCCGGAGGGCGCATTGGTTCGCGCCGGCTGGAGCTCGCGCCGGGACGCGAACAGGAGGTTACGTTCGAACTGCGCACGCGTGCGGCGGGCTGGATCGAGGCGCGGTTGCCCGCGGGCGACGCTCTTCCCGACGACGACCGGGCGATCGTACAAATCCCGCAGCAGCAGACAGTGAAAGTCGCCGTATTCAGCGACGATCCGGGCGCGCTTCGACCGTTATTCGAGTCGAATCCCTGGGTAGAACCTTCTTTCCAGGCGCGATCGGCATATCGGCCAAAGATTGCGGCCGACGTCATGGTCCTCGACGGCTTCGTTCCGGATGCCGCGCCCGAAGCGCCGGCGGTTCTTGTTGCGCCGCCTGCGGCAGCAGGAGTGCGCGTGCGTTCCCATGTGAGCAACGTGCCAGTGATCCGCTGGCGGAGCGATCACGAAGTCGCGGCGGGGCTGCGGGCACGAACCCTTCAGCTGGATGCGACGGACGTGTTTGCGCCGGCGGTGAACGACACGGCTGTCGCCGAAGTCGAGGCCGGCCCCGTCATTTTGGCGCGGACAACTCCGCAACGCACCGTTGTGCTGGGTTACCACCCGGGTAAGTCAGAGACGAGATTCGATGTGGCCACACCTCTGCTGTTCGCGAATATCCTGCACTGGCTGAAGCCAGACGGATTTCAGGCTTCGGAGGTGCGCGCCCAGACAGTTGGCGCCGTCAGCGTACCGCTCGATGCGGATGACGATCCGGCCAGGCTCCGCATCTTTGACGAGCGTGGGCAATCACTGCCTCATTCCGTGCGCGGAACTTCGCTGCGCTTTTATGCGGGGGAGCCGGGGACGGTCAGAGTGAGTGGCGGGCGTACCGAGAGGGTGTATTCGCTGACGCTGCCGGAGCTCGGCGATACGGACTGGGTGCCGCCTGCGACCGCCGCGAAGGGCCTGCCGCCGCGCTGGTCCGAGCCGCTATCCCGCGACATATGGCAGTGGCTGGCGGCTCTCGGCGGTATCCTGCTGCTCGTCGAATGGCTTCTTTACGGCCGTATGCGCGCAGCCATGAGGACCGTGGTCGCGATGCCGGCGCGCTTGTTTGCGAGGAGGGCGGCGTCTTGAGTTTCGATCGCGGCTGGGTACTCGTGCTCCTGCTGCTGCCTGCTGGCTGGGCGGCATGGGAATGGACGCGGAGCAGCCGGCGGCTGGCGCTCGTGCTGAAGGCGCTCGCGCTTGCGGCCGTGATCGCCGCGCTCGCTGAGCCGCGGCTCTCCGTGCCTGAAACGAGGGCTGGCGTCGCCGTGCTCGTCGATACTTCGGCGAGCATGACTGCCACTGACCTCGCGCGCGCATCGGCGTTCGTCAGCTCAGTGGAGCAGCGCCGCGGGCGGAGCTGGACGCGCGTGATTCCGTTTGCGCGCGCCGTCCGACTCGCGGCCGACGCTGAGCTGCGTCGCGAATGGCAGTTCCGGCGCACCGCGGGTGAGGCGGGCCGCGGGACTGATATCGAAGCGGCTGTGCGCGAAGCCATCGCTTCATTTCCGCCGGACACGATCCCCCGCGTGGTTCTGATATCCGACGGGCAGGAGAACCGTGGGAGCTTTGCGCGGGCGGCCTGGCTTGCGAAACAACTGCGCGTCCCGATTGACACACTGGGAATGGCGGGAACGCCTCTGCCGACGCTGCGGCTCGAGCAGGTCAGCTTTCCGCGTCTGGCGTTTACGGGTGAGCGCTTCCCCATCGATCTGACGGTGCAGTCGCCGCGCCGCGCGACCGGCAGCGTCGAACTGAAAGCCGAGGGCAAGACGATCGGCATCAGTCCCGTCGCGATCGAACCGGGATCCAACCAGCTTCGCGTTCACGCGAATCTCAACGTGTCGGGAGCGGTGGAGATCTCGGCGACCGTGCGAGCGGGGGATCTCGGCGAGGTGCATTATGAGCAGGCCGTGACGCTGCGGCGTCCGCGAGTGCTGTACGTTTCCCAGGATCCGGCCGGCACCGAGGCGCACTTCCTGGACACGCTCCGGGCCGGCCAGTTTGATATCAACCAGCTCCCGGACTTAACCGGCCGCAGTTTTGACGAGTACCAGATCGTGGTCCTGAACAACACGGATCTCGAGCGAATTCCGCCGGCATCGAAAGACGCGCTCGAGCAGTACGTACGCGAGGGCGGTGCCGTTCTGGTCATCGGCGGAGAGCGCAATGTATATCCCGAGGGCAAGAAGATCGAAGACGCACTCGATCGCACGCTGCCGGCGAAGATCGCGCCGCCGCGGTCGCCTGAGGGGACATGCGTCGTGCTCATCATGGACAAATCGTCTTCGATGGAAGGCCGCAAAATGGAATTGGCGCGGCTCTCGGCAATCGGGGTGATCGAAAACCTGCGGGCCATCGACCTGGTCGGAGTACTGATCTTCGACAATTCCTTCCAGTGGGCGGTGCCGATTCGCAAAGCCGAGGATCGCACCACCATCAAACGCATCGTGGGCGGCATCATGCCGGATGGCGGGACGCAGATCGCTCCGGCGCTGGCCGAGGCGCACCGGCGCATCGCTCCCGTGCAGGCGACCTACAAACACATCGTGCTGTTGACCGACGGAATCTCCGAGGAAGGCGACAGCATGAATGTGTCGCGCGAGGCGGGCAGACAGAAAATCACGATCTCGACGGTCGGCCTGGGCCAGGATGTCAATCGCGCTTATCTCGAGAAAGTCGCGGCCAATGCGAACGGCAAATCGTACTTCCTTGTCGATCCGTCGGGCCTCGAGCAGATTCTGCTCAAAGACGTGATGGAGCATACCGGGTCGACGGCGGTCGAGAAGCCCGTGCATCCGGTGGTTGCGAAGAAGACCGACGTGCTCGATGGTGTCGAAATCGCGAGTGCGCCGCCGTTGCGCGGATATGTTCGATTCACCGCCAGGCCAGGGGCGGAGACGGTGCTTATGTTCGAGAAGGACCCGCTGTATGTTTCGTGGCAGTACGGGCTCGGACACGCCGCTGTATGGACCTCTGACGCGAAGAGCCGGTGGGCGGAGAAGTGGGTGGACTGGCCGGGGTTTGACCGATTCTGGCTAAATGTATTCCGTAACCTGTTGCCGCATGCGCAATCTGCTGATGCGTTGGCTCGGTACGACGACGCGAGTGGCAAACTCACAGTCGAATATCGGCTGGCACCCAACACACCCGCGCCCGAAAAAGTGCCTGAGATTTTCGCCATGGGTCCGGAGGGATTCCGCAGGGCGGTGCCGGTACGCAAAGTGGCCGAAGGCTTGTATGCGGGCGAGGTGCCAATCGACAACCGGCAGGGGCTGTTCCGCATCCGTCCCGTCGAAGAGACCCGTGCCTTCCCCGAGACAGGGCTTTATCGACAGGAGGAGGAACTGAGCACGTACGGCAATAATATCGCGCTGCTGCGGCACGTGGCCGGGTTCACGGGGGGACGTTTCAATCCCCGGCCTGGAGATGTGTTCGATACCGGCGGGCGATCGGTCCCGTCGACACTGCGGCTATGGCCGGGATTGCTGGCGCTTGCTGTCCTTTTGAACCTGACCGAGCTGATCATGCGGAAGTGGAGCACGGTGGCCGACGTGCTCGGGCTGCGCAAGTGAGTGCACGTACGACTGGCAAATGCTCCTGCTCGCAGCCTGCTGATTGCCGCGCTCGCGACGCTCGCCGTGCTCGCATGGCAACTCGCAGTGGTCGCGTTCGTATACAGGGGAAACGTCGCCGGCCTGTTCTTTACGGGTGATCGTTTTCCTCCGCCTCCCGAACTGCGTCCCACGACGCCGATCATCCACGGAACCCAGGGCTACGATGGCCAGTTCTATCGCTACATCGCGCACGATCCGCTCTTCACGAAGGACTATGCCGCCTATATAGACGACGCGCGGCTTCGTTATCGCCGCATTCTTGTTCCCGGACTGGCGCGAGCCGTTTCGGTCACGGGCTTGCCGGTCGAGTGGGCATACGTGGGTGTCGTGCTCGGGTCGGTCTTCGCAGGCGTGTACTGGTGCTGCCGGTGGATGCTCGACCACGCGCTGCCGGTGATTTATGGCGCCGTGTTTCTGCTCGTTCCGGGCACGCTCGCATCCATCGAGCGCATGCTGGTTGACGGCACTCTGACGGCGCTCGCTGTCGGTTTCTTCTGGTATTCCGGCCGCCATCGATGGGGTGCCGCAGCCCTGTGCTGCGCGGTTGCGGCCCTGACACGCGAAACAGGGTTCTTGCTGGTTTGCGGCGGCGCAGTCGCCGCGGTATGGGAACGGCGACTATGTCGAGCACTCCTGTTTGCCGCAGCCGGCGCTCCCGCTATCGCGTGGTATGTGATCGTCGCGCGCTCGACACCGCCTTCGGCTGCGCACGGAATCATGACTTCTCCGCTCGTCGGGCTTTTCGCGCGTCTCTTTGTCGTCCGCTCACATCCCGATGCGGCCATACAGACAATCCTGCGAACACTCGATGTGCTGTCCGTGCTGGGTCTGCTCGGAGCTCTGGGTGCGGCGGTCCTGTTGTTGCGATACGAGCGCTCAGCTGCCGTTCGCGCAGCCGCTGTGCTGTTCCTGATACTGGGCTGCGTCCTGGGCGGTCCGGCACACATGACCGACGCTTACGGATTTGCGCGCCCGGTCTCACCGCTCATTGCGTGGATTTGGATGCGTGCGGCCGCTGAGCGGCGGTGGCTGTTGGCCACGCCGCCGGTTACGATGAGCCTGTCGGTCGGTGCTTACCTTGTCCAGACCAGCTGGACGGCGGTGCAGCAGGTCCTGCACTGGTCATGAATTGTGCTCAGAGGCGGAGAGCGTTGCTGGCGGCGCCGCCCGCTACGGCAACCACCTCCGCGCCTGCCGCCGAGCCTGCGGGAATGGCAACGTTGATCTGGCTCAGACCGGCAAAACCGGGAGCCGGTCCGAAAAACGTCACAGCTGCGGCAGTGCCGCCTATAGTGATCACCGGTGTCGCACCCCCAAAACCTGTGCCGTAGATTTCGAGAAATTCTCCGCGTCTGATTGCCGCGAAGAGTCCGGGCTGGACGGGAATTACGTCTGTTTCGACAGCGGCGCTCGAGACGCCATTGTTCGTGACAATGACGCGGGCTCGTGGGCTGTTTGCCGTTTCCGGCGGGACAAGAAAGTTGATCTGTTCCTGTCCGTTCACGTAGGCGACCGCGAATAGCGGCGCAGCGACGCCGTTGACCGTCACTGATGTCCCGTGCAGTGCGGTCGGCAGCGGCTGCGAGGCGGCATTGACGATTCCGGTGATCGCCGTCAGCCCGGCGCCGAAAATGCTCGCGATCCCGCCGGGCACGAGACCCTGCGCATAGCTCGCGGCGTTCACGATGCCGGCGGAGCTCACGTTCGGCGGACCAAGGGCCATGAGATATACCGCGCCGCCGTGATGCACGATGTAGAGCTCGCCCTGTTCGTCTTCTCCAAAGCTGGACACGCTCAGGTTCGTGTCCTGGAGCAGGCGCGTCTCGAAGTTGCCCTCCGGTCCGCGCATGCCCCACAGGTTGCCGCTGCCGTAATCGGCGAAGAAGTACAAGCCCCGAATCGCCGGGTAGCGCGGGCCGCGATAGACGTAACCCCCGGTTACGGAATATCCCAGCGAACGGCCGTAATCGAAAACCGGCATCGTCAGCCCTGTTCGATCACAGTTCGGCTCGAAGCACTGCGAACCTTCCATGCGCCGCCAGCCGTAGTTCTCTCCGCCCTGGCTCGACGCCGGCTGAAAATCAATCTCTTCGCGCGCGTTCTGACCGACATCGCCGATCCAGAGGTCGCCGCTCTCCCGATCGAACGTGAATCGCCAGGGATTACGAAGGCCGCTTGCCCAGATTTCAGGACGTGTGTCAGCGCCGGGCCCGCGCTCGACATCGAGCCGCAGCATCTTGCCGAGCAGTGAGTTCGGGTTCTGCGCATTGTTCATGGGGTCGCCACCGCTGCCGCCGTCACCCATGCCGATGTACATGCGGCCGTCGCGAGGGCTGAACGCGATGCCGCCGCCGTTATGATTCGGAAATGGCTGCGTGATGGTGACGAGGATCTGCTCGCTGGCGGCGTCTGCCAGGTCGGAGGTTCCGGCAACGCGGTAGCGGGCGATAACGGTGTTGCCGTTCGGAAGGTCGGTGTAGTTGACGTAAAAGTGTTGTGTATCGCGGAAATTCGGCGGGAACGCAAGGCCCAGAAGGCCCTGCTCGCCGCAGCATCGAACTTTGCTCCTGATGTCGAGGAACGGACGCTGCGCGACGACACCGTTTTTCAGTATCAGAATGCGGCCCGCCTGCTCGACGATAAACTGCCGGCCGGAGCCGTCGCCTGCATGGGTGATCAGCAACGGATTGGCGAGACCGGTGGCGACACGAACGAGTCGCAGGTCCGCTGGAAAATCAGCCGCCCATGCGCGCGCGGCCAGTAGCAGAATTGGTGCCAGTCGCATATCTGAGCCTCACCACCGTTTCGAGGTGAAACGTCTGTGGGAACAGGTCCACCATCGTTATGCGTTCGACGCCGAACCCGGCGGAGAGTAGTACAGCGAGATCGCGGGCCAGCGTGGACGGGTTGCAGGCGATGAGGACCAGCGCCGGCGGTCTGAGACGGAGCAACTCGGCGATTACCTGCTTTCCCAAACCGGCCCGAGGCGGATCGGCGACGACCGCGTCGGGTGTGGATTCGATGCTGTGGAGAAACTCCTCTGTACTGGCTTTGACCGGGACTACCGCCAGGTTCGCGCGCTGTGCGTTCAGGCGGAGATCTTCGATCGCGCCGGAACCGGACTCAACCGCGGTGACCGCACGAAAGCGCTTCGCGAGCGGCAGTGAGAACAGGCCGATGCCTGCGTACAAATCGACCACGTGATCGCCCTCGAGGCCGCCTGTCGCGAGGTCGACGAGTCCGTCCAAAAGGAACCGGTTCACCTGAAAAAAAGACTGGCGGCCGACGCGGAACGTAAAGCCAACGGCCGGGTAGTCGAGGGCGCGCGCGAGCGCGCCGGGGATGCGCTCCTCGGCCCACTCGAAGAAGTGCTTCGCCACAGGCCGATCGGTCGCGAGCACGTTGAGCTGTGTCTCACTCTCGTTTGTGAACAGCTCGAGCGAACGAACAAATGGGGGGAAACGACGATCGACGACCATCTCGGCGAGTGCGCCGATCGCCTCGTTCAGCCGCGGGGAAGAGATCGGGCAATGTGTCACGGGACACAGTTTGTGACTGCCGGCCTCCAGATATCCGATGCGGCCGTTCATGATATGAAGCTGTATTCGGTTCCGGTACTGCCACTCGGGACCGGTGACCACATCGATGTTTTCCGGTGGCTCAAACTTGCCGATACGGCGCAGCTGTTCGCGCAGGATCTCGCGTTTCTGCTCCACCTGATAGCCGTAGCTGCTGTGCTGATACTGACAGCCGCCACATCGCCCGAAGTACTCGCAGCCCGGCAGCACCCGACGAGGCGAAGGCTCGCCGACGCTCAGGAGTTCGGCGCGCGTCACACCGGCGCGGCGCTCGGCGGGCGCGATCTCCACCAGCTCGCCCGGCAGTACATACGGAATGAGAATGACTTCGCCATCGACACGCGCGAGCCCTGCTCCTCCGTAGATCAGCTTCTCGATGTTGATCACGTTACGATGTGACTTGCCGTCTTCCACCAGCAAACCACGAGTTCTTTCCGGCATTCAGCCTACGGGCAATCTGCACATCGGAAACTATCTTGGCGCGCTGAAAAACTGGGTGCAGATCCAGTATGACTACGAAAGCATCTTCTGCATCGTCGATCTGCATGCGGTTACGGTATACCAGAACCCGGAAGAGCTGCGGACAGCGATCCGCGAGGTCGCGGCGTTGTTCATCGCTGCGGGAATCGATCCAAAGCATTCGGCAATTATCGTTCAGTCGAGCGTGCCTGCGCACGCCGAGCTCGCGTGGATGCTGACCTGTGTCACGCCCGTCGGGTGGCTCTACCGTATGACGCAGTTCAAAGCCAAGTCTGAACAGCAGGAAACCGTAGGTACGGGCCTGCTCGCGTATCCGGTCCTGATGGCCGCCGATATTCTGCTCTATCAGGCGGCGATCGTCCCTGTAGGTGACGATCAGTCGCAGCACCTCGAGCTGACACGCGACATCGCGCAGCGCTTCAACTCGCTCTACGGCGAGACGTTCACCATGCCGGCTACGAGCCTGCCGACCGTGGGCGCGCGCGTCATGGGGCTCGACGAGCCCGACAAGAAGATGAGCAAATCCGCGACTGGCGAGGGACACGCCGTGCGCCTGCTGGACCCGCCCGATCGGATCCGTAAGAAGATCATGCGGGCGACGACGGACTCGAATCCGGCTGTCGACTTCGAGAATCTGGGAGCGGGGGTGGCGAACCTGCTCACGATTTTCCAGGCATTCAGCGGATGGAACGATGCTCAGGTCAGATCGCACTTCACCGGCATGCGATACGGAGACCTGAAGAAGCAGGTCGGCGAGATGGTCGTCAGCCAGCTCGAGCCGTTGCAGAAACGATACCGGGAGATCACGAGCGACGTCACTTACCTCGACCGCGTCCTCGGCGATGGCGTGCAACGCGTATCGCCGATCGCCAACCGCACGGTCGAGCTGGTGAAATCGCGGATGGGGCTGTACACGCGGTCCTGACGGATGGAGGGGACCGCCCCAGTCTCGCTCCGCAGCTACTGGCGACTGCTTCGGACGAACCGCAATTTTCGCCTGCTCTGGACCGCGCAGCTCATCAGCGAAATTGGCGACTGGCTGTATTCGGTCGCCATCTACAGTCTGCTGCTGAAGGAGACCGGATCGGCGCGGGCGGTGGCGTTCGCGTTCGTCCTGCAGGTACTTCCCCAGTTCTTCGCGGCGCCCGCCGCGGGTGTGCTGAATGATCGCCTCAGCCGCAAGCGCATCATGATCTTCTCCGACTGGGCGCGCGCGGGTATTACTCTGCTCATGCTCCTCGGGCAGCTGCCCGGATACATCTGGCTGCTCTATGTATTGCTTTGCCTGGAGACGATCGGCTGGGCGCTGTTCGAGCCGGCACGAACGGCCGTGATCCCGAACATTACGCGCGATGAGGAGGAGCAGCTTGCCGGCAATGGCCTCTCATCCACCACATGGTCGTTCACGCTGGCCGTGGGCTCCGCGCTCGGCGGGCTCGTTGCTGCGTGGTTTGGGCGAAGCGCCACCTTCGTGTTGAACTCGCTTTCGTTCGTCGTTTCGGGCCTGCTGTTGTCGCAAATGCGGTTCTCCGAACCGCACGCCGAGAATCTCCCTCCCGTTCACGCGCGCGAGCTTGTGAACTTCCGGCCCGTACTCGAAGGCGTCCAGTATGTACAGCGTGACGCGCGACTGTTCGCGACCATGCTGATCAAGACGGGTCTCGCGTTCATAGGATCGAACTGGGTGCTGCTGCCGGTGCTCGGCGAACGTGAGTTTCCGCTGCAGTTACCGGGCGTGAAGTCCGAGGCAGCCGGGATGATGGGCATGAGCGTGCTGATGGGCTGCCGCGGAGTGGGCGCTTTGCTCGGGCCCATCGTATGGAGCAGGATCAGTGGAGTGACTGCAGCGGGTTTGCGCAGGGGCGTGCTGCTGGGCTTCTTCGTCGGGGCGGTCGGATATTTCCTGTTCTCGATGGCTGGTCCGCTGCCGGCGGCGTGCGCGGCCATCGTGTTGGCGCACTCAGGTGGCTCCGTGATCTGGGTCTTCTCCACTACCATGCTTCAGATGATGACCGAGGACCGCTTTCGCGGGCGTGTATTCTCGGCGGAATATGCGTTGCATACCCTGGTGCTTTCTCTCGTGGTCTATTCAATCGGACACCTGGCCGATGCCGGCCTGAGCGTACGAACGCTCGCCGCGGCCACGGCCGTCATGCTTGCCATTCCGGGTCTGTTGTGGGGGACGGCTCTCCGTCTGTGGCGGAGATCCGCGTAACCGAAGCGAAGCCTTCTTCAAGCGACGGAACCTGCAGCTTCGCTGCCAGAAGATCGATGGCTTCGTCAGGCACGACGCGGTGGCGGTTCCGGTTCCGTTCCCTGCAGACGTCGACCGGCGTGTCGAAAAACACCGCTTCGACACGGCAGCCGTGCAGCTCGCCGAGCTTGATGTACGGCCGCCGCTCCCTGCGCGTGAGGTTGGTCGCGTCTATGTACGTCACGGGCCGGTTGAGCTGCAGGCGGCGGCGGAGCAGGTATCGTACGGTGCCGAAGACGGCACCATGAATGGCCTGGTTCTTCGGGTCATCCGAGATGAGCCAGCGGATGTGGTCCGACGATATCGAGCTCACGCCCTGCCGTTCGAGCCAGCTCGTTTTGCCCGATCCGGGAAGGCCAACCAGCAGAACAATACGCGGCCGCGACTGCTCAGAAGACGTAGCGTTCGGCCTCCAGCAGTCGCTTTGCGATCGCTCGGCGCGCCTCGATGACGTTGACCGGCTCGTGCTTCGTCAGCCGTTTCAGAAGCGCCAGACTCGTGCGCAGGGTATCGCCTTCGGAGCACGCCGCGAGCACGGTGCGCGCGTGGAGGTCGATTTGCTCCATCGCAGACTGCGTGAAAACCGCGGCCATGTCGCGCGCAGGACCGGCCGCGGCGCCGAGTTTCGCCGTACGCAGCGCAACCGATTCCACCGCGAACGCGTTCATCATCGAATCCGTAATTCCCGCCATCACTTCCTGCTCCTCTTCGATGGCAGCATGAAAGCGCTGGTACGCCGCGCCAAGCAGGAGCAGCACGATCTTCTTTGCATTCGTGATCGGGTCCGCCTGGCCGCCGCCCGGCCCGCTCATAAGCTCAGCCTGCAGCCTCTTCACGGCTTCCACCAGGGGCAATTGGCCGCGTTGCGCGCGCTTGAGCAGCATGCCCGTTGCAAGCAGCCGATTGATCTCGTTGGTGCCTTCGAAGATACGGTTGATCCGTGAATCGCGATAGGCACGCTCGACCATGTAGTCCTGGTGGTACCCGTAGCCGCCGTGGATCTGTACGCCTTCATCGGTTACGTAGTCGAGCATCTCGGAGGCGAATACCTTCACGAACGAGCACTCGACGGCATACTCCTCAGTGGCTTTGAGCAGGCCCATGCTCGGGATCAGCGCCTGAATGGCACCGGCGACCCGGTAGCTCATGGTCTCGGCCGCATAGATCCGAATTGCCATCTCGGCCAGCTTGTGGCGAATCATGCCGAACTCGGAGATCGACTTGCCGAATGCCCGCCGCTCTTTGGCGTAACGCAGCGATGCGGCGAGCACGTCTTTTGCCCCGCCGACGGCGAACGGGCCCAGTTTCAGGCGGCCGAGGTTGAGGATGTTGAAGGCGATAACGTGACCGCGGCCGATCTCGCCGAGGACGTTCTCGGCAGGCACTCGAACGTTATCGAAGTAGACCGCAGTTGTCGAGCTGCCCTTGATGCCCATCTTCTTTTCCTCCGCGCCCGGACTGACGCCGGTCCAGGCACGCTCGACGATGAACGCAGTCAGCTTTTCGCCGCCGACCTTGGCGAACACGGTGAACACGTCGGCCGCGCCGCCGTTGGTGATCCACATCTTCTGGCCGGACAGCGTATAGTACGTTCCGTCAGCGCTGATATCGGCGCGCGCGCGGGCGGCGAGAGCATCGGAGCCGGCGTGCGGTTCGCTCAGGCAATATGCGCCGATGAGTTCGCCGGTAGCCAGCTTTGGCAGATACTTCTGTTTCTGTTCTTCAGTCCCGAACAGCAGGATGGGAAGGGTGCCGATGCCGGCGTGCGCTCCATGCCATGCGGCATACGAGCCATCGCGGGCGACGCCTTCGGCGACGATCATGGCCGAGATCAGGTCCATGTCCATGCCGCCGTACTGCTCGGGGACCACGACCGCAAGGAGGCCCGCGGCCCCCGATTTCCGCAGCACGCCTGCTGCGACGCCGGGCTCCTGGTGCTGAATGGCTTCGAGCTTCGGCGCGACGTCAGCGTTCCAGAAATCGTCGGTGGTCTTTCGAATTGCGCGATGCTCTTCGGTAAAGTCTTCGGGCGTGAAAACCTGGGCGGGCGAGGTTCCACGCAGCAGAAACTCGCCGCCTCTGATCGCGCCTGCTTCAGAGTCTTTCGAAAATGCCGGCTGCACCCTGCCCACCTCCCACGCACATCGTTACCAGACCGTAGCGCGCGCTGCGACGCTGCAGCTCGCGCAGAATGGTAGCCGTCAGCTTCGCGCCTGTACACCCAAGCGGGTGGCCGAGCGCGATCGCGCCCCCGTTCACGTTCACCTTCTCGGAATCCAGCCCTGCATTACGAATCACCGCCAGCGCCTGCACGGCGAATGCTTCGTTCAGCTCGATCACGTCCATGTCATCCAGCTTCAGACCCGCTGCTCGAAGTGCTTTCGGGATCGCGTTCACCGGGCCGATTCCCATGATCTCCGGCGGCACGCCGGCAACAGCGAACGATACGAAACGTGCGAGTGGCTTCAGTCCCAGCTCGCGCGCTTTGCGCTCGGACATGACGAGGGCGGCGGCAGCCCCGTCGCTCGTTTGCGAGGAGTTCCCCGCCGTCACAGTGCCTTTAGCGTGGAAAACCGGGTTCAATTTCGCGAGCGCTTCTGCCGACGTGTCGGCGCGAGGGCCCTCGTCGCGATCGAGACCGTTCAGAGGCACCATCTCGTCGGCAAACCGGCCTTCGGCCTGCGCTCTGAGCGCGTTCTGATGGCTGCGCAGCGCGAACGCATCCTGATCTTCGCGGCTGATGTCGTACTTCTTCTGAAGCTGCTCGGCGGTCAGCCCCATGCTCATGTAGATCTCGGGCCGCGAGTCCACCACCGCCGGGTTCGGGACGAACTTGTTGCCTCCCATGGGAATCAGGCTCATCGATTCGCTGCCGCCTGCGATGATGACGTCCGCTGATCCGGCGCGGATTCGGTCTGCCGCCATGGCGATCGACTGCAGCCCCGACGAGCAGAAGCGATTGATCGTCATGCCGGGAACAGAATCAGGCAGACCGGCGCGGAGCGCGGCCACTCTCGCCATGTTCATGCCGCTCTCGGCTTCGGGCATGGCACAGCCGAGGATCACATCGTCAATCTGCTCCCGCTCGACGTCGGGATGGCGTTCGAGAAGGGCCTCGATGACGTGGGCGGCCATGTCATCGGGACGGGTATTGCGGAGCGCGCCGCGGGGCGCTTTACCGACCGGGGTGCGCAGGCAGTCGATGATTACGGCTTCGGTGGTCATTCTGTTTCCTGCGCCGGTTGGCACCCGGCGCGCAGGCTCGCAGCCTGCCCCACAGATTAGTTTCGCAGGGGTTTGCCGGTTTTCAGCATATGGGCCATGCGTTCCTGCGTCTTTGTCGTTCCGCACAGACTGAGGAAGGCCTCACGCTCCAGATCCAGCAGATGCTGCTCGGAGACCTGCCGTTCCGGCCCTCGGCCGCCGCTCAGAACATGCGCCAGCTTCTCGCCAATGAGCATGTCGTGATCCGATATGTACTCGCCCTGGCGCATCAGCCATGCGCCCAACTTCATTGCAGCGAATCCGGCATCCCCGGAGACCTTGATGTCCGTGCGCGGAGCCCCGGGGGCGTGGTGGGCAACCAGTGACACGGCGAAGGCCCTGGCATCGCACAGGAGCCGCTCGCGGTTCATGCTGATGCGGTCGGCTTTGTGCAGCAGACCCATATCACGGGCATCTTCGGCGCTCGTCGAGACCCGGGCCATGCCGATCAGCTCGAATACGCGGCGTGGGTCTTTCAGGCGTGCGATCAACTCCTTGCAGCCGCCGCCCGCCGGGATGACCCCCACGCCCACCTCGACCAGGCCCATGTACGTTTCAGCCGCCGCCTGCATCCGAGTGCAGTGCATGGCGATCTCGCAGCCGCCGCCGAGCACCCGCGCGAACGGGGCCGCAACCACCGGAATCGGAGCGTATTTGAGCGCCATGGCCGCGCCCTGGAACCTCCGCACAGCGAGGTCGAGCTCTTCCCAATCTCCATCCTGCGCGGCTACGAGAACGAGCATCAGGTTCGCACCGACGCTGAAATTCTCACCGTCGTTCGCGATTACCATGGCGCGAAAGTCTCGCGCCGCCCGCTCGAGCCCGCTGTACATCATTCCGACAGCGTCCTCACCGAGCGAATTCATCTTGCTGTGGAACTCGAGGCAGAGCACGCCGTCGCGGATATCGACGAGCGACGCGCCCGCGTTCTTCTCGATGACGCCGTTACTCTTCCTGAACTCGGCAATGAGGGCGATTCCGGGCCGCGGCTCCAGCGGTTTGTACTCGCCGGCAACCAGATCGAAGTATTCACCGTTCCGATAGAAGGCGGTCGCGCCGGCGGTGAGCATACCGCGTACGTTCTCCGGAAGCGCGCGGCCGTCGCTCTCGATCCGCCGTGCGGTCGCTTCAAAGCCGAGTGCGTCCCACAGCTCGAAGGGGCCGAGTGTGTGCGCGTAGCCCCAGCGCATCGCACGGTCGATCTCGACGATTCGGTCCGATATCTCGGGAATGCGTTCAGCCGAGTAGAGGAACACATCTCTGAACAGCGCCCACAAAAAGGCGCCGGCGCGGTCGGTCGCCGCCACCAGCGTGCGCAGTCGTTGGCCGAGATTCTGGATCTGTTTCGCGTCCTCGACGGACGCGAAGCGTGCCTTTTGCACAGGGTGGTAATCCAGCTTCTTCCAGTCGAGCGCGTGGATTTCGCGGGTGGGACCCACTCGTTTGAAGAAACCCTGACCGGTCTTTTCACCAAGCCAGCGCCGGTTCATCATCTCGGTCACGAACGGCGGCGGAAGGAAGCGCTCACGCCAGGGATCGTCCGGAACGGCGTCGTAGAGATTCTTCGCAACAAATATCCAGATATCAAGGCCGATAATGTCGAACAGGCGAAAGCTCGCGCTGTTGGGCAGGCCGATCACGGGTCCCGTCAGCGCTTCAACTTCCTCGATCGTGTAATCGTTCTCGACCATGATCTTTGTCACCGTGGAACCGAAGAAGCTGCCAATCCGATTCCCGATGAAGTTCGGCGTGTCCTTGCAGCGCACGACACCTTTGCCCAGGTGAACATCACAGAAATGCGAGACGAAATCGAGCACGGACGGGTCTGTTTCCGCGCCGGGAATCACCTCGACCAGATGCAGATACCGCGGCGGATTGAAGAAATGGGTGCCGAGAAACTGCCGGCGCATTTCGGACGGCCAGCCCTCGGAGATCAGTCGCAGCGGGATGCCGCTCGTATTGGTCGCAAGAATCGCGTCCCCCCTGCACACGCGCCCGACTCGTTCCCACAGGTTGCGTTTGATCCCGAGATTCTCGGTTACGGCCTCGATGATCCAGTCACTCTCGGCGAGACGCCCGAGATCATCCTCGAAGTTGCCGGCCGTAACGAGCATCGTGGCCGTCTCCGTGAAGAACGCCCTGGGGTTCTGGTTCGCGGCGGTCTCTATACCTCGTTTGGCTGCAGCGTTGCGATCCGACTCTCCA
>DASSSG010000440.1:0-8922 GCA_035708545.1 Bryobacteraceae bacterium
GTGTGAAGTCCACCCCTGCTGGGTTGACATCACGGCGGAACTGACCAGCCGCTGGGACGAACACGTCGAGCTGGGCGTTGCCTGGCAGGTTGCGGCCGACTACGTCGATATGCCAGAAGCCCAGAGCGGCCGCCGAGAGCAGCAGGCCGGCGTTCAGGTCACCACGGACGCGACCAGCATCTCCTTCCGCTACGAGCACCCGGAACTACCCCTGGAAACGCGGATCGGAGTCGACATGCCCGGGCCGTGGGAGTTGCGCGATAACACCATCGCTGCACGGCTTGCCCTCGATCGACAGAATCCGAGTACGCTGCGGCTGCGCATCGAAGCGGTGGATCACGCAGACCCGCTCGGCGTTGAAGAAGGCGCGAAGCGCGAGAAAGCGCTCTGCGCGCGCGATCATAGTGCGGCGTACCTGACGAGCCCTGGCGAGTCGCCGTTTGCCGGCATCGTGAATCGTGCAGTCCGCGATGTCGGGAGCTTCTCGCTGCTCGAAGGCTCTCGCGACGAGTGGCTGACGCCCGCGGCCGGCGTCCCCCTGTACCTTTCGCTCTGGGGCCGCGACGCCTTGACGGCCGTCTGGCAGGCCGCGGCGTTCGATCGCGGCGAAATGGCCGTAGCGGCTCTTGCCCGACTCGGCCGCATGCAGGGCACGCGGGTGGATCCCGACCATGATGAGGAGCCGGGGCGCATTATCCAGCAGGCGCGCACAGGCCCGATGGATCGTATCGGCAAGACGCCTTTCGGACGCTACTTCGCCGATCAGGCGAGCCCGTTCGACTACATCTTCGCGCTCGCACATGCCTTTGCGTGCCGCGGCGAGCTCGAGCTTGTGCACGGGCACTGGGATACGTGCCGCCGGATCATGGAATGGGCTGAGAAGTACGGAGACCGTGACCAGGACGGCTTTCTCGAGTACGAGACCACGGCCCGCGGAGGCCCGCGTCATCAGGGCTGGAAAGACAGCGACAACGCCATGGTGTACGAAGATGGGCGCCAGGCAGGCACGCCGCTTGCAGCGTGCGAGGTCCAGGGTTACTGGTTCGGCGCCATGCAGGTTATGGCGGTGCTCGCGGGCGTGCTCGGTCATGGCGCCGAAGCGCTGGGCTGGTGGCGTGCTGCCGGAGCGCTCAGGGAACGATTCAACCGCGCGTTCTGGATGGCTGAGGAGGGCTCGGTCGCGCTGGGCCTCGATTCTGACAAGCGACAGATACGCTCCGTGACCTCGAACGCGGGTCAGTGTATCGCTACGGGAATCGTGGCAGAAGAGCACATGCCGAGACTCGTGCGGCGGCTGTTCGAGCCGGACCTGTTCAGCGGGTGGGGAATCCGTACGCTTTCGACCGAAAACCCTTCGTACAATCCTCTGGATTACCACCTCGGCTCCGTCTGGCTGATCGAGAACGCGACGATCGTGTTCGGGCTGCGCCGCTTTGGTTTCGATGAACGGGCGCTGGAGCTGGCCCGAGCGCTGTACGATCTGGCGTTGTTATGGCCGGCGCAGCGTGTGCCGGAGTGCGTGGGCGGTCATGCGCGCGGCGAGTTCGCCCATCCGGGAGCGTACCCGCGGGCGAATGCACCGCAGATGTGGAATGAGAGCGCGTGGCTGCTCATCACGCAGAGTCTGCTCGGACTTCAGCCGCTGGCGCCGCTCGATGCGCTGGCGATCGATCCCGCACTGCCGGAGTGGCTGCCCGACGTCACACTGCACGGTTTGGCTGTAGGTGGCGCGCGAGTCACTTTGCGTTTCCACCGCGATGCAGATGGCAGCAGCACGTATGACGTCGTGCACAAGGAAGGCACACTGCACATCCTGCGGCAGCCCTCGCCTGACTCGTTGCGAGCCGGTGCGTGGGACCGGTTGAAGGCTCTGATCGAGGGTCCGGTAAGCGTGTAAATGGAGGAGAACCGGGATGGCGAAGAAGATATCAGAACAGGTGGTCGTGATCGTGGGCGCCTCGAGCGGCATCGGTCTCGCCTGCGCTCAGGATTTCGCGCGCCGTGGCGCGAAGGTCGTGATGGCGGCGCGAAACACGGGCGATCTCGAGCGCGCGGTCGAGGAGATCCGGCGCGGCGGCGGCGAGGCGATGGGCGTTGCGGGGGACGTGACGGTGTATGAAGACATGGAGCGCGTAGCAGCCCGAGCCGTCGCGGAGTTCGGCCGCATCGATACGTGGGTACACGCGGCGGCCGTGTCGATGTACGGGACGTTCAGGCAGGCGGCGCTCGAGGACTTCCGCCGAGTCATGGACGTCAACTTCATGGGCCAGGTGCACGGGGCGAAGGCCGCGCTGCCGCAGCTCGAGAAAACCGGAGGCGCGCTGATCTGTATTGGAAGTGCCCTGAGCGATCGCGGCGTGCCTCTGCAGGGCGCGTACTGCGCGTCGAAGCATGCGCTGAAGGGCTGGCTCGATGCGCTCCGGGTGGAGTTGCGGCAGGAGGGCTCGCCAGTGCGTGTGACGCTCGTGAAGCCTTCGTCCATTAACACGCCGCTGTTCCGAAAGGCGAAGACGCTGCTCGGAGTGGAGCCGCGGCCGATCCCGCCCGTATACGAAGTGAATGTCGCCGTCGAGGCGATCCTGCGGGCGGCGGAAGGCGACATGCGCGACGTTTACGTCGGAGGCGCAGGCAAGCTGCTGTCGGTCATGGAGCGTATCAGCCCGGCCGGTCTCGATGTTTATCAACGGTTCCGAGAGGGCGAATCGCAGAAGACGGACTGGCCGAAGAGCCGTGAGGCAGCGAATAACCTGTACGCACCGATCGCCTCCGATGGCGGCCTGTACGGAGATTTCGGGACTGAGGCGAAGCGCACAAGCCCGTATCAGAAGGCGGCGTTGTCGGGCGCGTTCAAATGGGTGGTCGCCGGCTCGGTGGCTGCGCTTTTGCTGGCGCGCGGGGCAGGCTTCACTGGGCGGCAGGCTTCGGCGCGTGTGTAGATGTGGACAGCTGAAGCCGTGGGATTTGGGGTTCACTTCTGATCAACCGGCAACGTTGTAGCAGTTCAGATATCCCTGATTGCGCACGTACAGCCTGCCGCCGCAGACCACCGGATGCGCCCAACTGGGCCGCCCCTGGTCCTCGATATCGACTCTGCCTTTTTCCACGTATCGATCGGGACTGGCGGCGGCGAGCGCGAGAACGTTGTTTTCGCTGAGGATGTACAGATTGCCGTCGGCACAGGTCAGGCTGCCTTTGCCGACGCTGCGGTCACGCCACTTAACGGCGCCGGAACCAAAGTCGAGGCAGGTCAGAATCGCATTCGAGAAGCCGTAGAGGTGGCCGTTGTACAGGAGCACGCCGCCGTGGTGGTTCTGCATGTCGCGCGTGAAATATACCTCGCGCGTGCTGATGCCACCGGCCTGAGGCTCGAGAGCGAGCAGCCCGCCGCCGGTGCCGTAGGCCGACGTGTAGAAGACTTTGTTGTCATGAAAAACGGGCGTCGTGCAGTTGGCGATTCGATTTGCGGGCGCCTCATAGCGCCAGAACAGCTTGCCGTCACTGGCCCGAACTCCGACGCCGGCGCGCGACGTGAGATTCATGATGGTGCGCACGCCGCCTACATCGGCGACGATGCAGGAAGCGTAGCCGGGCGCGTCATTGAGCTCGCGGCAGACCCAGAGGTCCCGGCCGGTGCTCTTGTCGACCGCAACCATGCCGTTGCGCTCGCCACCGGGGGTGAAGATCAGCTTCTGGCCGTCAACGAGCGGCGATTCACTGATCAGCCAGTTCGGGTTACGACCGCTGAAATCGCGAATGTTCTTCTTCCAGATGCCGCGGCCGTCTTCGGCACGGAAACACACCACGTCGCCGTTTTCGCTCATGGCGCAGATGAAGTCGCCGTCGACAGTCGGCGTGCTGCGCGGGCCGGGACCGCGGTCCTGATCCAATGCGGTTCCGAGCGGCACGTGCCAGACCGGCTGCCCGTTGGCGCGGTTCAGCGCAAAGACGACGCTTTGGCGGTCCTTTGTGCCCTGGACATAGATGCGACTGCCTTTTATGGACACGGTGCCGTAGCCGTTACCGAGTCCGCGCGCGGACCACAGGAGTTTGGGACCGTTTGCGGGCCACTGCTTCAGCAGCCCGGTTTCGCGCGAGACGTTGCTGCGATCGGCGCCGCGCCACTGCGGCCAGTCCGGTTCCGAGCGCGACTGCGCGGCGGCTGTGAACGCAAGCGCGGAAATAAAGTGGCGTCGAGTGATGACGTTCACGGATTACCCTCTCTCACCCAGGCGGGGTTGAACTGCGCGTGCCTGATCGACTTACCTTGCAGGAAATAGCTGTAGGTCACATGAATGGCGCCGTCCCCGGCCTGAATTACCGACGGGTAATGGAATTGCCCGCCTTTCTGCTGTTCCAGGTGACGGGTCCACTTCCATGTGGCGCCTTCGTCATCGGACAACGAGACAGCGAGCGAATACCGGCCCGACTCAAGGTCGTTGTAGACGAGCAGCCACGTGCCATCGCGCAGGACGATGCCTTCTATGCTCGCGCCGGGGTTGGGAAGCGACGTGTCGCTCGCCCCGGTCCAGCTCATCCCATGATCCTTTGAAGTCGCGATGTGAATCCGTTTGGGCGGTGGGCCGTTGTCGCGCATATAGGCGACGAGCGTACCATCGCGCCTGCGCAGCACCGAGGGCTGAATGTTGCCGTAGCCGACGATCGGCTCGCTGGCGAACCACGTCTGCCCGCCGTCATCGGTGATAGCCATCAGAGCGAACGAGAAGCCATCGGAGTACATGGGCAGGAGCATGCGGCCGCTCGGCAGTTCTACGGCATGAGTGCGCGTAAACCAGCCGAGGCGCGCCGAAAGCTTATCGTTTGCCATCGCGAGCAGCTTGCCGACCCACTCCTGCGCGGCTGGATGAGGATCCTGCCCGAGAACCTCTTTGATGCGCTCCGGAAGACGGCGCGGGATCAGCAGAATGTTATCCGCGACCTCCCACCGCGGCGGACCCGGTTTCAGGTAGTCCGTCGACATGCGGTACTTCATCAGCGCGGACTCCCAGCGGTTGGCAAGGATCGCCGGCCAGAAGAGCCAGAGGCGCTTCTTTGAATCGACGAACATGGTGCAGTTAGTATCGGGGAACCCGGGCGTATCGGCGAGATCGAACGGCTCGCTCCAGCTTTGCCGGGGACGGGACCAGCGGGCGGCCATGATTTTCACGTCATCGGCGGTGCGCTCGCCCGAGCCGTGGAACCAGCAGACGAACAGGTCTCCATTCGGCAACTCGACGATTGACGAGGAGTGGTTGTGCCACTGCTCGAGTGGAAAGATGAGCTCCGAGCGATGAAAGGGTCTTTCCTGCCCGCGCACGAGGACAGCACCAGCGCAGGCGGTGAGCGCAGTGCGCCGCGTGAGGCCTACCATGTCGTGCGCAACGCGAGCTGCAGGATGCGATTGTCCAATGCCGAGTTCGTGCGCATGAAGTTCGCATTGTTCAGCGTGGTATTCGGTCCGGCAAGATTGACTCGGTTGAATGCGTTGAACGCTTCGAAGCGGAACGTCGCGGCAACTCGCTCGGTAATTGCGAAGCGTTTGAACAGCCCGAGGTCAACGCTGGCGTACCCCGGACCGCGGAAGACGTTGCGGCCGAGTGTGCCGAACGTCCCGAGCGTGTTCGGCGCGAAGGCCGCGCGGCTGAGCCATTCGCCGATCTTTTCGCCGCGCGATCGGCTGTCGGGCAGATATGGATTGCCTCGAAGCTCCGCGCGCTGGCCGCCGGTGCCCGTTCGTGCGTTATCTGCTCCGCTCGCAACGCTGAACGGATATCCGCTCCACATGGTTGCGATGCCGTTCAGGCTCCAGCCGCCGGTGATGGTGCGGAGAACGCGAGTCGCGGCCGGCGATGGCAACTCCCAGAGGGCGGAGAAGTTGAAGACGTGGGTGCGGTCGAAGTCGGCGGGCCCGCGGTCGAAGCGCTGATTGTTCGGATTCGTGCGGCTCTGGCCGGTGGCCTTGCTGTTGGACGAATCGTCGATCGCCTTCGAGAACTGGTAATTGGCGAGGATGCTGAAACCGTTCGCGAAGCGGCGCTCGGCCGTGAGCTGCAGAGCGTGGAAGATCGAATTACCCGCGGGCTCGAGAATCGAGGTGGAACCGAGGGCCGGCGCGTAGGGCCTGCGGTCGTTGGTGGTACCGGTCGTTGCCCCCGGAGAATACAGGGCTGCGTTCAGTTCGCGCATTACGCCGAGATGCGTGCCCTTCGAGGCAGCGTACGACGCCCGTGCAACGAAACCGAACGCGACCTCGCGTTCCAGCGTCAGGTTCCAAGACTGCACGTACGGATTGCGGTAATCGGGCGCGTACACTGTCTGCGAGCTGAAACGCGGAAACGCAACCGTGCTCGGCGGAGTCGTGCTGGCCGGGAAAGGATTGGTCGTGCCGGCATAGGGGTCGGCGAAGCTGTTGCTCAGACTGCCGAAGGTCGTCACGACGGTTCCAAACGGCGCCTGGTTGGCCTGGTTGTTGGTCGCGATGGTATTCAACTGATCAAAGAAGACGCCGTAGCCGCCGCGCAGCGAAGTGCGGCCGTCGCCGAAAATGTCCCACGCAAACCCCAGGCGCGGCCCGAAGTTGCTCCATGTCGGACTGACCCCGCCGTCCGGGATGCCGGGATCGGCGGGATAGAGCACGCCCGCCGGCGCATTCACGTAGCGTTTCGAGCGCTCTCCGGGACGCCACACGGCAAGCTTGCCATCGACATCGGTGAACGGAAAGAACGGCTCCCAGCGCACGCCGAAATCAAGCGTAAACCGGCGCGTCATGCGGAAGGCATCCTGCGCAAACAAGCTGAGCCGGTGGAAGCGGGTCATCTTGTACTCGCCGATCCCCTGCGTAAGCGTATTGAAGCGGCCGATCAGAAAGTCTGCGAGGGAGTCGCCGGTGAACGGTGCGGAAGAGCCGTTGAAGTTCCACTGGCCGTTTGCGCGAAAGTTGTTCACGACATCGCCGATACCGCGGCCATAATCGCCGCCAAGGGTGAGCTGATGCCGGCCATGAGTCCAGCGGACGGTATCGATGAACTGATACTCGTCGCGGAGGAAGCGGTTGGTATCGCCCGTGTTGAGAGTGTCAAAGTAGCCGACGACCGTCACATGCCATTGCGGCATTTTGTCGTTGTAGTACTTGCTGCCGAGATCGGCGATGGCGTTTTCCGGATAGATCGGGATGTTATTCCCGTCGGTGCGATTGAAGCTGAAAAGCGCCTGATTCGCGAAGTTGGGGCTGAAAACGTGGGTGTCGGTCAGGCTCGTGCTGCGATTGAGCCACGTGCGGCCGACCGTATTTTCGAGATAGTTCCGCGGGTTAAGAAACGCGGGGGTTTCGGCCCGTGAGTTCCAGAACCGGCCGGTGAGCTGATTCGCGGAGGTGATCCGCTGATCGATGCGCACCAAGAACTGGTGGTCGTCATAGTTGCTGGGCGCCGCGAAAGATATGCGATTGCCGGACGCGGGCAACGGAACAAACTTCAGAACACTCTGGGCGATCGGGCTCAGATCTGATTCCGGGATTTGGTTATTCGGGTAAAACCCGCCCCGCACGGGATCGCGAAGCTGCCGGCCGAGGGCGGAAAAATCGCCGCGGCGCTGCGCGGCGGTGGGTACGACACGGTTGACCTCGTTCGGCGTGCGCCTCTCGAGCGTGCCCTGATAGGAAAAGAAGAAGAAGCTCTTGTCACGTCCGTTGTAGAGGCGCGGGAGCCAGACGGGCCCGCCGACCGTCGCACCGAACTGGTTCCTCTTCAGGCCATCATCCGACTTCCTGCCGCTCACTACGGGCGCGAAGAACGGCTTCGCGTTCAGTGCTTTGTTGCGGACGAACTCGAAGGCGCTGCCGTGCAGATCGTTGCTGCCGGATTTGGTTACGGCGTTGACCACGCCACCGGACTGGCGGCCGAATTCGGCGCTGAAGTTGTTGGTTTGCACGCTGAACTCCTGCAGCGCGTCGGGGTTCGGCATCGGATTCGGAGCGTTGCTGTAATGATCGTTATTCTGCGCGCCATCAAGTACGTAGTTCGTGGCGTTCGCGCGCGAGCCGTTCACGGAAACCGGCACCACGCCGGGGTAAGTAGTGCCCGAGGTCACGTCCGCGCGCGCATCGGTGACGGTGCCTACGACCAGCCGCATCAACTGCGTCGGGTTGCGGCCATTGAGAGGAAGTTCCTCGATGCGCTTCTGGTCGACCACGGCTTTGAGCGTCGACGTCGTGGTGTCGACCGTCACCGCTTCCGCCGAGACGGTGACGGTTTCGGCAGCGGCGCCGATCTTCAGGCTCACATCGACACGCGCGGTTTCGTTCACCTGAAGGCGGATGCCTTTACCTTCGTACTTCGTAAAGCCGGCTGCTTCGGCCATCAGGTCGTACACGCCCACCGGAATCGATCGCAGGGTGTACAGCCCGCCGGAGTCCGTGCGGGTGGAGAATCTTGCATTGGTGCCGGTGTGCACGGCGGTGACCGACGCGTTCGGAACAACGGCTCCCGACTGGTCCGTAACCACTCCCGTGACGTTTCCATTGATGTCCTGGGCATGCGCGGTAACAGCCGCGGCGATCAGGATCAGTGCCAGCGCACTGACTGCTTGTTTCATGGCTTACTCCCTCCGTTGCTGGATCGACTCCTCGTCGAAGACCGCTGACTGATCATGATAGGCGATCCGGAAAGCCTTGGGGTTGCGTCATGCCGCGCCCGGATTTGCGACATCCGGGTTATCGGACGAGGCGAGGCCGGGCACGATGAGGTAGAGGCGGTTGGGTTCGTTTGGCAAAATCGCCGCGGCGGCTCCGACAGGCTCGGCCGGCGTCCGGGAACCGGGGGCGAGAGCCGCAGATTCGGGAACCGCAGCCGGTCCGTTGGGTTCGTTTGGCAATTTTGCCGGTGGTGCGGGTTCGATCGGGTCAGGTTCAGGCTCGGCCGGGGCGCC